>NZ_DATBUP010000222.1:0-10005 GCF_036515995.1 Pedomonas sp.
ACGGCAGCAATGGCGCCACGTCGACGCCGCGCTGGCGCAGCACGTCGGCCCAGGCGCCGTCCGAGCCCAGTTCCGGCCAGCTGCGCGCAGGGCTCGCCATCGCGCTGGCCGGGCCGCACCCGCCTCAGCTGCTCATTCTCGACGAGCCCACCAACCACCTCGATCTCGACGCCATCGAGACGCTGGAAGCCGCCATGCGTGACTTCGACGGCGCCCTCGTCGTCGTCAGCCACGACCCCCATTTCCTCACCGCCATCGGCATCACCCGCACGCTGGAGTTGGGACAGCGCCCGCTGCCCACGGCGCTTTCAAAGTGAGGTGGCATGGGGTGCTCCCATGCAGGAACACCCCATGCCTCGACATCTGGCTTGGGAGACGCCAATGTCGAAACCGCCCTACATCAAGCCTAGATGTTACGCTGCAGCGTGGCTGACCCTGAGAGCAGAACCCTCAAGCACCCTGCAGGCGTCCCGCAATTGATACGGCAGACCGGGCTGATACGGCTGACCGGGCTGATACGGCTGACCGGGCCAGATCAGTGGCAAGCTCTCCGCACCCGTGAAAACGATAAGTATTGGCTGTGGCGTGTCTGCACTGGCCTTTTCCTGTACTGGAAAGGGCACGCCGAAGCCGAGTACGAGCAAAACTATTAAAATCTTGGCGATGTCCCTTAAGTCTGACTGCGACCAGGGAGCTCTTCTGCTGCTTTCAAACATGAAATCATTCTTTCAGTCTAATTTTTCATGAAATGATCCCTCAAAAAAAGCGGTTATTATTAATATAATGGTCTTATTTTTGTTTAAAAATCAACACCAACTGGCGCTATATAAAACATGACATCTTTTAAGTATTTTTCAATGTGTAATCTATAAGTTAAATCTTTTAATTACTATTACTTCACTGTTGATGCGTTAAACAACTTCAATTTAACAACTTGCAGGATCTTCGCACCGGGCCGGTGCATGGCACAAACCAGCCCTTCCCGCCGAATCCTGCCCCGGTTCACAGCGCCCTGCGGAAGGTCAGGTTGATGCGGCAGGGGCCGGTGGCGGGGTGTTCGCCGTCTGCCAGGGGGGCAACGCCGTGGTAGGCGAGGCGGGCCGGGCCGCCCCAGACGGTGACGTCGCCGTGCTCGAGCCGGATGCGGCGGGTCTTGTCCGCGCGGCTGAGGCCGCCGAACTGGAATACGGCGGGCAGGCCGAGGGAGACGGAGACGATGGGGTCGGTGTAGCCCTTCTCGTCCTTGTCCTGATGCAGCGTCAGCCGCGCGCCCGGCGCATAGCGGTTTATGAGGCACACGTCGGTGTGAAAGTCGCCAAAGCCCGCGGCCTGCGCCGCCCGCCGCGCAAGGCTCAGGAACAGCGGCGGCATGGCGGGCCACCTGTTCCCGGTCAGCGGGTCGAGCGGCTGGTAGCGATAGCCGCGCCGGTCAGACACCCAGCCCACGTCTCCGCAGTTGGTCATGGCAACGGACATGCGAAAGCCGCCCGGCGTCTCCAGATGCCGGAAGGGAGCCGCCGCCGTGATCTCTCCCACCGCCGCCAGCAGCGCAGGCGCATCCGCCAGCGCGAAGCCGCGCAGCACCATGGCTCCTTCGGCCAGCGGCTCGGTCTTGCCCGCATCGGGCGCGCCAAGATCTGCAAACAGGTCACCAATCACGCCGGCTTATCCTTACCGTGCATCATGAAAGATCAGCCCCAGCACGTGGCGCTTGCCGGCGCGCACCTCACTGACGCCGTGACGCATCGCCACCCGGTAGAAGCCCCGGCTGCCCCGGACCGGACGCTGGTTCACCGGGAAGACCGCCGCATCGCCCCGGCGCAGCGGCACCACCATGGCGCGGCTCTGCATGCGGGGGCGCTGCTCGGTCAGCACGAACTCCCCGCCCTCGAAGTCCCGCCCCGGCTCATCGAGCAGCACCGCCGCCTGCAGGGGAAACACCAGATCGCCATAGAGGTCCTGATGCAGGCAGTTGTAATCCCCCGGGCCATAGCGCAGCAGCAGGGGCGTCGGCCGCACCTGCCCCGCCTCATGGCAGCGGGCAAGGTACACCGCGTGCGTCTCGGGAAACCGGGCCGCATCTCCCAGCGCGTCCGCCCAGCGGTTGGCGATTCTGGCCAGCGGGCCGTAAAGCCCCTCCCGCAGCCGTGCGATGAGCGGCGGGTGCGGATAGCAGAAGTACTGGTATTCGCCGCGCCCGAAGTTGTGCCGCGCCATCACCACCCGGCTGCGAAACAGGTCTTCCCGGTCATATAGCGCTGCAACGTCCGCGCAGTCCTGTGGCGAGAGCAGCCCCGGCAGGATGGCGTAGCCTGCCGTGTCCAGCCGCTGCGAAACCGCCGCCCAATCCACGGCGCTCACTTCTTGCGCTCCCGCGTCAAAAGCGCCTGCTTGCGCTCAAGCCCCCAGCGATATCCCGCCAGTGCGCCGGTGCCGCGCACCGCCCGGTGGCAGGGAATGGCAACGGCCACGGTGTTCTTCGCACACGCGCTCGCCACCGCCCGCACGGCCCTGGGCGCGCCAACCTTGGCGGCAAGCTGGGTGTAGCTGAGCGTCTCGCCCGGCGGGATCTCGCGCAGCGCCTGCCACACCTTCTGCTGCAGGGCCGTGCCGCGCACGTCCAGCGGCAGGGCGATGTTCGATCTTGGGCTTTCCACCAGCCGCACCGCCTGCTCCACCAGCGCGGCGAAATCCGCATCCCCCGCCACGATATCCGCCTGCGGGAAACGCTGGCGCAGCTCCGCCTCCAGCGGCTCGGGCGCGTCATCCAGCATCATGGAGCAGATGCCCCGCTGCGTGGCCGCCACCGACAGCAGCCCCAGCGAGCACGGCACGATGGCATGGCGGATCACCTCGCCCGCGCCGCCCTTGCGATACCGCTGCGGCTCCATGCCCAGCATCCCTTCCGCCTTGGCATAGAACCGGCTGCTGGAGCCGAACCCGGCGTCATAGAGCGCGCCCGTCACGCTCTGGCTGGCGGGCAGGCTCTCCCGCAGCCGCCGGGCGCGGGCCGCATCCGCATAGCCCTTGGGCGTGAGGCCGGTCGCCTGCCTGAACAAACGGTGGAAATGGAACGGGCTGAGGCCGACGGCCTCTGCCAGCGCCTCCAGCGTCGGCGGCTCCTCCGCCGTCTCGATCATGCGGCAGGCGCGGGCGATCATCTCGCCCCGCGCATCGGGCCGCATCGCCTCCTCCGGGCGGCAGCGCTTGCACGCCCTAAACCCGGCAGCCTCCGCCTCCGCCCGCGTCTCGACGAAAAACACGTTCTCGCGCTTCGGCTTCTTCGCGCCGCACGACGGGCGGCAGTAGATGCCCGTCGTCTTCACGCAGGTGAAGAACCGCCCGTCCGCCTGCGCGTCTCGCCGCATCACGGCGTCCCAGCGGGCGTCATCGGTCAGCATCGGTGTCTCGATCAGGGTGTCGGGCTGTGCCATCGTCTGCAACATGGCGATGTTCCTTTGCTCTGCCAATGCCCGGCAGAATGACGAACCCGCCGCCCACCCGCACCCCGGTCCTTGCTGTTGAAATTTCTCTGCTGAAGCTTTGGTTTTTTCAGGAAGATCATGATCCCCCTGGGACCCCCATTCGGTTTTGGGTCTTGCAGGTTGCGAGGGTGCCGCCTCTCCAGATTCTTTCCAAAAGAAAAGGGCCGCGTCGGTCATCCCGCGCGGCCCTTGAAAATGACTGGGAGTGCAGAGGACATTGCAGGTTTGTGCGCCTGCGCGCACGGCCCCCCCTGCGTAAAATCTAAGACTTCGGCGTCTCGTCCGGTTTCGCCTCTGCGCCGTCCTCGGGCACGGCATAGCGGGTCATGATCGGGGCCTGGGTGATGGCGAAGATCATGGAGAGCGGCAGCACCGCCCATGCCTTGAAGGTCACCCACGTGTCGGTGGAGACGCTGCGCCAGACGACCTCGTTCAGCACCGCCATGGCGAGGAAGAACCACGCCCAGTTGCGGGTGAGCAGCCGCCAGCCCTCATCCAGCATGGCTGGATAGGCGGCTTCCAGTACGGCCTTCAGCACCGGGCGGCCGGTCAGCAGCCCCCAGAACAGGATGACGGCGAAGGCGGTGTAGAGAATGGTCGGCTTGATCTTGATGAACAGGTCGTTGTGCAGCCAGATCGTCAGGCCGCCGAACACCAGCACGATCGCCGAGTTCACCCACAGCATCTTCGGGATTTCGTGCAGCAGCACGCGTGAGGCGATCATGGAGACCACCATGGCGGCCATGAAGGTGCCGGTGGCCCAGTAGATGTCCGCCAGGCTGTTGACGGTGAAGAAGATCACCAGCGGCACGAAGTCGATGGCGAGGCGCACCCATGGGTTCGGTGCGGCCTTGCCGTCCTGCGCTGGGGTGTCGACTACCGGCACCGGCGCTGCTTCCGGATCGGCCATCACCAGCGGATCGTCACCCTTGTGTGCCATCGGTTATCCTTCCAGCCCCACCAGTGCCCGGGCGAAGCTGCGCGGCTCGAACGGGCGCAGGTCGCCAATCTTCTCGCCGACGCCAATGGCATGGATCGGCAGCTTGAACTTCTCGGCCGCCGCCACCAGCACGCCGCCGCGCGCCGTGCCGTCCAGCTTGGTCATCACCAGGCCGGTCACGCCTGCCACATCGCGGAACACCTCGATCTGGTTGAGCGCGTTCTGGCCGGTGGTCGCGTCCAGCACCAGCAAGGTATCGTGCGGCGCGTCCGCGTCCAGCTTGCCGATGACACGGCGGATCTTCGCCAACTCGTCCATCAGGTGGCTTTTGTTCTGCAGGCGGCCGGCGGTGTCAATGAGCAGGAGGTCGTAGCCTTCCGCCTTCGCCTTTTCGAGCGCGCTGAACGCAAGCCCTGCGGAGTCGCCGCCCACCTTGGTGGTGATGACCGGGGCCTTGATGCGGTCGCCCCACACCTGCAGCTGCTCCACCGCTGCGGCGCGGAACGTGTCGCCCGCCGCCAGCATCACCTTCAGTCCCTGCTCCTGATAGAGCGAGGCAAGCTTGGCGATGGTGGTGGTCTTGCCCGAGCCGTTCACGCCCACAACCAGCACCACGTGCGGCTTCAGGCTGCGGTTGATCTCCAGCGCCTTGGCGACCGGGGCGATGGTCTCGACCACCGTGTCCGCCAGCACCTGGCGCACTTCCTCAGGCGAGATGTCCTTCTCGTAGCGGTCGCGCTTCAGCCGCTCGCACACCTCGGCGGAGGTCGCCACGCCAAGGTCGGAGGAGATCAGCCACTCTTCCAGATCCTCAAGCGTCTCGGCATCCAGCTTGGCCTTGGTGAACAGGCCCGTAATGCCGCCGGTCAGCTTCTCGGCCGAGCGGGACAGGCCCTGCTTCAGCCGGCCGAACCAGCCCTTCTTTTCGCCTGAATTCTCAGTTGTTTCTTCGCTCACGCAACCCTGCCCTGCAGATGATGTGCCTGCGCGTCCGTGATTTCCACCGACACGATCGCCCCCGGCGTTACCGGGTTATCGCTCTCCACCGTGAAGCGGACCGGCGCGAACGCCGGCGTGTGGCCTGAGGCCACGCCGTCTTCCACCGTCTCCACCAGCACACTGGAGCGTACGCCCACCTGACTTCTCAGATAGTCCGCAAGGCGGGCCTCGCCAAGCGCGCGCAGGCGTGCAGCCCGCGCCTTGCGCACGGCCTTCTCCACCGGCGGCATCTTTGCGGCGGGCGTGCCCTCGCGCTCGGAATAGGGGAACACGTGCAGGTAGGTGAGGCCGCATTCGTCCACCAGCCGCAGGGTGTTCTCGAACATCTCGTCCGTCTCGGTCGGGAAGCCCGCGATCAGGTCCGCGCCGAACACCACCTCGGGGCGGGCAGCGCGCACGGTCTCGCAGAAGCGGATGGCGTCATCCCGCAGGTGGCGGCGCTTCATGCGCTTCAGCACCATGTCGTCGCCCGCCTGCAGCGAGAGGTGCAGGTGCGGCATCACCCGGGCCTCGCCCGTGATCGCCTCCATCAGCGCCTCGTCCGCCTCGATCGAGTCGATGGAGGAGAGCCGCAGGCGCGGCAGGTCCGGCACCAGCTTCAGGATGCGCTGCACCAGATTGCCGAGGCTCGGCTTGCCCGGCAGGTCGGCACCAAAAGAAGTGATGTCGACGCCCGTCAGCACCACCTCGTTGAAACCGTTGTCCACCAGCCGCCGGATGCGATCCACCACGACGCCGGATGGCACCGAGCGGGAATTGCCCCGGCCATAGGGGATGATGCAGAAGGTGCAGCGGTGGTCGCAGCCGTTCTGAACCTCCACGAACGCGCGGGCGCGCTCGGCGAAGCCGTCGATCAGGTGCCCCGCCGTCTCCTTCACGCTCATGATATCATTGACGCGCACGTAGGAATTGGAGCCGTCATCGAAGCGGAAGTTCTTCGGGTCGAACTTCTCCATGTTGCCCAGCACGCGCGAGACCTCGCCCATGCCCGCGAAGGTTTCCGGCTCGATCTGCGCGGCGCAGCCGGTGACGATGATCTTCGCCTCCGGGTTCTCGCGCTTCATCTTGCGGATCTGCTGGCGTGCCTGCCGCACGGCCTCGGCCGTCACGGCGCAGGTGTTCACCACCACCAGGTTGGGGTCGCCGCTTGCATCCGCATGGCTGCGCATCGCCTCGGATTCGTAGGTGTTGAGCCGGCACCCGAAGGTGACGATCCTTGCCCCCGTGCCCGAGACATGCGTCTCCGGCGCCGAAGTCTCGGCGTGCTCGTGGTGGTGGTCGTGATGGTGCCCGGCGTCGCTGGCGCCGGCATCACCGGCACCACGCGCCTTGTGCAAATGGGGCTGAAGCGCGGTCATGGCGCGCTAATAGCCTAAAATCGCGCTCTTGTCAGGCGTAGAGCGCCAGATCGACCTGTCCGGTGAACGCCGTGGCGACAGGGCCGCCCATCAGGATGCGGTTGTCATCCGTCACCTCGATGTTCAGAACGCCGCCGGGCAGATGCACGGTCACCTGCCGCTCGGTCAGCCGCCGCCGCACCGCCGCCGCAACGGTGGCGCACGCGCCGGTGCCGCAGGCCAGCGTCAGGCCCGCGCCGCGCTCCCACACCCGCAGGCGGATCTCGTTGCGGTCATTGATCTGGGCGACGTTGACGTTCACCCGCTCCGGGAACAGCGGATCGCGCTCGATGAGCGGGCCGAGGCGGCCAAGGTCCACCTTGTCCACGTTCTCGACGAAGAAGATCACGTGCGGGTTGCCCACGTTCACCGCCGAGGGCGTGCCCAGCAGCTCCCAGCCCACCGGCATGGAGAGCGTATCCATCGCCATGGAAAGCGGGATCTCGTCCCAGCCGTAGCGCGGGGCGCCCATGTCGACGGTGGCGGTGCCATCGTCCAGCGCCGCCTTCAAGACGCCCACCTTGGTCTGGATTTCCACGGCCTCACTGCCCACCAGCGAGGCGACGCAGCGGGTGGCGTTGCCGCAGGCCGAAACCTCGCTGCCGTCCGCATTATAGATGCGCATGAACACGTCCGCCTGCTCCGACGGCTCCATCACGATCAGCTGGTCGCAGCCGATGCCGGTCTGCCGGTGGCTGAGCCGCCGCACCAGATCGGTGGTGAGCGGCAGGGCACGCTCACGGGCGTCGAAGATCACGAAGTCATTGCCAAGGCCGTGCATCTTGCGGAACGGCCAGAGAGAAGAAGCAGCGTGTGTCATAGCGGATGCTTTATGCCTCCACCCGCCAACTGTCCAGATGGCGTTCCGATCCAAACGCCGCCGCCAACACGCACGGTGCAGTTCCTCCCTGCAAAACCTGCAGAAACCGTCTAGATTGCCGTCCATGAGCATCACGCCCAACGCCACCTTCGCTGCCCTTGGCACCACCGTGTTCACCGTCATGTCCGCGCTCGCCAACGAGCATGGCGCGGTCAATCTGGGACAGGGCTTCCCCGATACCGACGGGCCGGAGGACGTGCGCGCCGCTGCCGCCCGCGCGCTGATGGAAGCCTCGAACCAGTATCCGCCCATGCGCGGCACCGCTGCCCTGCGGCAGGCCGTGGCGGAGCACGAGGCCCGCTTCTACGGCCTGAGCGTCGACCCTGACCGGGGCGTGCTGGTGACCTCCGGGGCGACCGAGGCGCTCGCCGCCTCTCTTATGGCGTTCCTGAACCCCGGCGATGAAGCCATCCTCATCGAACCGGCGTACGACTCATACCTGCCCATCATCCGCCACACCGGGGCGACGCCGCGCTTTCTGCGCCTCGATCCGCCGCGCTGGCGGCTGGAGGAAGACAAGCTCGCCGCGCTGATGACGGACAAGACCCGGCTGCTCGTCCTCAACACGCCGCACAACCCAGTCGGCCGCGTGTTCTCCGATGCCGAGCTGGAGATGGTCGCCCGCCTCGCCTGCCGGCATGATTTTCTGGTGGTGTCGGACGAGGTCTATGAACACCTGGTGTTCGACGGCAAGCGCCACCGCCCGCTCATCACCTTCCCCGGCATGGCCGAGCGCACGCTGAAGATCGCCTCGGCGGGCAAGACCTTCAGCCTCACCGGCTGGAAAGTGGGCATGATCACCGGCGCGCCTGCGCTCATCGATCAGGTGGCCAAGGTCCACCAGTTCCTCACCTTCACCACCGCCCCCAACCTGCAGGCCGCCGTCGCCTACGGGCTGGGGAAGGACGACGCCTATTTCGAAGGCCTGATCGCTGACATGCAGGCCAAGCGCGACCGTCTGGCGGCGGGCCTCGCGCCGCTGGGCTTCGACGTGCTCCCGTCCGAGGGCACCTATTTCCTCACCTGCGATTACTCCCGCCTGTCGAGCGAAGATGACGTCACCTTCGCCAAGCGGCTGGTCACCGAGGCCGGCGTTGCTACCATCCCCCTGAGCCCCTTCGTCGAGGGGGACTGGCCCCACCGCCTCATCCGCTTCTGTTTCGCCAAGCAGGACGCGGTGCTGGAGGAGGGGCTGGCCCGCCTGTCCCGCTACTTCGGCCGGTAAGGCTGGCCCCTATCCTTCCAGATCGGTTTTCAAGCGATCCAGCATGTCCACGGCGCGGGCCGCATAGGACCCGATCCACCGTTCGTGAATCTGCTTGATCGGCAACGGGTTGAGGTGGTTCCACCGCTCCCGTCCCTTGCGCTGCGCAATCACCAGCTCCGCCTTCTCCAGCACCCTCAGATGTTGCATCACCGTGCAGCGATCGAGCGCCGGAAAACGTGCGCACAGATCCCCCGTGGTCAGGGGCGAGTCTTTCAACGCATCCAGCATCTTGCGGCGCACCGGGGCCGCCAGGGCCTTGAAAACCGCGTCACTCGTATCGTCACTTGACATGTTATATTTTTATAACACTATTGCTCCGAAACCAAGGAGAAAGAGCATGGATCTGTCCTTCAAGGTGTCCGCGCGCATCGCCAAGCCCGTGACCGAGGTGTTCGAGGCCATCGTCAATCCCGACCACCTGTCGCAGTATTTCACCACGGGCGGCGCCAGGGGGCGGCTGGAGACCGGCGCCACCGTCACCTGGGATTTCCATGACTTCCCCGGCGCTTTCCCGGTGCACGTGGTCGAGGTGGAGCCCGAGCGCCGCATCGTCCTGCGCTGGGAAGCCACGGACTGCGCCGCCGAGGCAACCGGCGACAAAGCTTCCGCCAGCTATGACACCACTGTCACCATGACCTTCGAGCCGCTGGACGGCGGCACCCGCACCCTCGTCTCCATTGCCGAGGAAGGCTGGCGGCAGACCCCGGAAGGACTCAAGTCCTCCTACGGCAACTGCCAGGGCTGGATGCAGATGGCCTGCGCCATGAAGGCATGGCTGGAGCACGGCATCAACCTGCGGGAAGGCATGTTCAGATAGAGCGGCTCTCCGATCGAAAGGGACACCGACTGAAGGGACACGGGCCAAAGGGACGCCGGGCAGCGTCCGGCGCGTCCAGCCGCCGCCCGGTCCTTCCCCCGCTGGCGGACTAGTCCCTGCGACGCCGCTCAAGCGACTGTCCGAAACGGACGGCCGCGATGAGCAACGCCAGCAGTGAAATCATCACCGCCAGCGTATCCAGATCAATCACGCGTCAGGA
>NZ_DATBUP010000223.1:0-28863 GCF_036515995.1 Pedomonas sp.
CGGGAGCACCGGCTGGCCCTGCGCCGCCGTATCGATGGCCGCGTGGTGGCTGGCCTCCAGCCCGGTGGTGCCCACCACCAGCGGCCTGCCCAGCGCAATGGACGACGCCAGCGCGACCGGCGCGGAGAAATCGATCAGCACGTCGCATTCGGCGGCAACGGCGGCAGCGTCATCGCGAATCAGAACACCGGAGCCCGGCAGGATCGGCTGGCCGACCCGCTCATGGCCTGCGCGCTCGATGGCACCGGCCAGCACCACGCCGTCCTGCGCCTCGATCGCCTCGGCCAGCGCCACGCCCATGCGGCCCGCCGCGCCAATCAGACCAATCCTTACCGCCATGCCCCGATCTCCTGTTTGAAGCCTCTTGGCCGCAGGGTTAAAAGGAGCGCATGGCAAAGTACAGATCGATCGTCATCCTGACCGGCGCCGGCATCTCGGCAGAGTCCGGCATTCCGACCTTTCGCGGCGCGGATGGCCTGTGGGAGGGCCATCGGGTCGAGGACGTGGCAACCCCGGAAGCCTACGTCCGCGACCCTGAGCTGGTGCACCACTTCTACAACATGCGCCGCGCGGCCTTGGGTACGGTGGCGCCAAACCCGGCCCATGCGGCGCTGGCCCGGCTGGAGCAGGCATTCGACGGCAGGTTTCTGATCATTACGCAGAACGTGGATGACCTGCACGAGCGCGCCGGATCAAAGAACGTGCTGCACATGCATGGCGAGCTGCGGAAAGCCTGGTGCCTGGGTTGCGACAACCGCACCGCGTGGCTGGAAGACATGACCGAGGAAAGCCGCTGCCCGCACTGCTCCCGCGAAGGACGGCTGCGGCCGGACATCGTGTGGTTCGGCGAGATGCCTTATGAAATGGACCGCATCGACGAGGCGCTGTCAGGCTGCGATCTGTTCGTCTCCATCGGCACCTCGGGCAATGTATATCCGGCCGCGGGCTTCGTGGCGATGGTGCGCCACATGGGACGCGCCCACACGCTGGAGCTGAATCTCGACCCCTCCGAAGGCAGCCGCATGTTCCACGAGACCCGCCATGGACCGGCGTCGCAACTGGTGCCGGAGTTCGTGGACGAGGTGCTGGGCGGGTAGGCCCCGCCCTTTCCTTACTCTACCGAAGCCTCGATTCGCTCCATGTCCTCGTCGGACAGGCCAAAGTGGTGGCCGGCTTCGTGCACCAGCACGTGAACGACAATGTCTTCCAATGCCTCGCCGGTTTCGGCCCAGTAGTCGAGCATGGGGCGGCGGTAGAGAAAAATGATGTCCGGTAGCGCGCCGGAGTGGCTCACCGACTTCTCGCCGACGGGAAAGCCCTGATAGAGGCCAAGAATATCGAACGGCGTCTCCAGCCCCATGGATTCCATCACATCCTCGTCGGGGAAATCCTCCACGCGCAGAACCACATCCGTCAGCCAGCCGCGGAACGGGTCAGGAAGACGTTCGAGTGCCTCGCGGGCAATCGCTTCGATATCGGCCAGAGCCGGGGGGAGAATTGGGCGTTGCATCTGCATGGAGATATGGTGCCGGCAACGTTTCGGCAATGCCTGCGCGCATCCGGCCCGGCTCGAGAGGGAGACAGAGCATGGACGAGAAGACCCTACAAGAGAGGCTGACCGATGCCGAGCGGGACGCGGCGCTGGCCACCTTGCCCGACTGGACGCATGAT
Organism: Pedomonas sp.; assembly: GCF_036515995.1. Taxonomy (NCBI): domain Bacteria; kingdom Pseudomonadati; phylum Pseudomonadota; class Alphaproteobacteria; order Sphingomonadales; family Pedomonadaceae; genus Pedomonas; species Pedomonas sp. The sequence goes on from NZ_DATBUP010000223.1 coordinate 1,672, forward strand.
GCGGCGCGCGGAGGAATCGCCCGCAGCTTCCGCTTCAAATCCTTCAACGCCGCGTTCGGCTTCATGACCCGCGTGGCATTGGCGGCGGAGAAGCGGGACCATCATCCCGAATGGTTCAATGTCTATAATCGGGTGGATGTCTTCCTGATTTCCCACGATGTGAAGGGTCTTTCCGGGCGGGATATAGACCTCGCCCGTGCCATCGATCGCATCGTGGCGAGCAGCCAGGGTCAGGACAGTCAAGGTCAACCCAGTTAAGCCATGCCAGTCAAGCCGGGGGCAGCGACCCGCACCCCGGCTCTTTGACAAAGCTGCGTCTTCAACGTGAAGAAGGCAGACTTAGCGGTGCGTTGATGACATGCACCACGCCATTTGCTGTCTGGATATCCTTGAGCACCACCGGGGCGCTGTTGATCTGTTCATACTGGCTCGCCGTATATGTCAGCGCCTGACCGCCAAGGGTCGTGCCCAGGTAAGCATTGCCAGTCCAATCCTTCGAATAGATGGCGCCGGGCAGGATATGGTTGGTTACGATTTCAGCCAGCTTGCTCTTGTTCTGGGGCTGTAGCAGGGCTTCGAGTGCTCCGGCGGGCAGACTGGAGAACGCGGCATTCGAAGGCACCAGAACAGTAAACGGCCCCTTTCCCGACAGCATGCTCGTCAACCCCGAGCGCTGGAGCATGTTGGCGAAAATGCTATACTGAGCTGAGCCTGTGATCAGCGACAGGACGCTGTCAGCCTGTGGATGGGCTGCTGGCTCAACAGACTGAAGCTGCTCCTTTACAGAAGGTGCTTGCGCCATGGCCGGCGCAGCCCCGCCTATCGACACGGCTGTAAAACAAACTACACCCAGTCCGTGCAAAAACTTTTTCATTGGGACTTTTACGCTCTTTTCGGCAGTTAATCGTGAAAATTTCCACGAGCAGGCTCAGCGCTCTCGCAAGAGGCCATAACGGGTGGATAACATTTTTGTTCCGATTGTATGAGGGCACTATCGATAGAATGACCGATGAATCGGGCATGGCGAATTCTGTAAACTGATCAAATTCAATCAGTTGCCTGTAGAAACTATCCCGGCCCTTGCCTAGCAGGCGCAATGTCTTCCTGTCTACCTAGACATATGTATTATTTCCGGACCCACCCTAAGGCCTGATGTCATTTTTTATTATACCAACCATGAGAGCGATTGACGCAAAGCGAAGCTGCGGCTTTAACCACCCTTGCCGGGACCAGCCGTTAATTTCCTAACAGGCACGAGGACACCACATATGAAGGCTCTGGGTTCTTTCAGCCTCGTCGCCGCGGCTTTGGTAACAGCACCCTCTGTCGCTGAAGCGCGCATGCTGTTGAGCGGAGTACAGACCGCAGAGGCCAGCAGCGCCCTGATGGTTGAGGTCACGCAGTTGAACACCGCCTCCGGCGCGCAGATCCTGAGCTTTCCGGAGCGCATCCCTGGTACGCTGAGCATCGCTCAGCGCAATGTGCCGGTTGAACTGGTGCGCGCCGCCGATGCTGCGCCCAGTCACTCCGTTCCAGCAGGCGGGTTCGCGCAGGCGCGCTATGCGCTGGCCCTGCCGGAGGGCCACCCGCCTTCTGCCGCCGCCCTGCTGTCTCTTGTCGGACAGGACACGCCGGGACTGGCGTTTTCCCTGCCCGCCCTCACACATCCGACGCAGACCGCGCAAACTGCCGAGGGCACGGGTTCGGGCACCAGCACCACTGTTGGCGCAGCTGAGGGAGCGACCGAGACGCCGCCGGCTCAAACAGCCGTCCTGGCGCCTGCCGTCGACACTTCCCCGAGGCCGGATACAGGCAATCTCTACATCGGCAACCTGTCCAGCTACGCACCGATCTATGCCGCGTATGGGCCGGGCACAAACACTGAGATCCGCCTTCAGTTCAGTCTCAAGTATCAGTTGTTTGGCGACCCCGGCGCGGTCGGCCCCGGCCATTCGCTGCTCAACGGCATTCACTTTGGCTACACCCAGCGCATGTTCTGGGACTGGAGCGCCAAATCCTCGCCGTTCCGTAATATCGATTTCATGCCGGAGATCTTTTACCTCGTCCCGGCGCAGCACGTGACGGATGGCATCTCGCTCGGCGGGCAGTTCGGCTTGCGGCACGCCTCGAACGGCAAAGATGGAGAAGAATCGCGCAGCATTAACACGATTTATTTCCATCCGGTGGCCTCCACTGCGCTGGGCGGCGGGTACCGGCTCTCCGTCGGCCCGACGGTGGAGTTTTACGTCGGCAGTCTGAAGGACAACCCGGACATCAAGCGGTACCGCGGCAACACTGGCCTGTTCCTTGAGATCGACGATGCGGATGGCCTGCGCCTCTCCACCGAGACCCGGTACAGCTTCAAGTCCGGCCGGGCGTCGGTGAACGCTGAACTATCCTACCCGTTCGACCGCATCATCGACACCAGCCTCAACCTTTACCTGTTCGGCCAGTTCTTTACCGGCTACGGCGAGACCCTGCTGGACTACAACCGGCAGGATACCCGCCTGCGCATCGGATTCGCCATCGTGCGGTAAACAGGCAGCGCGCGCGACGGGAGAGACCAACCCTATCAGGCCTCCGCCGTCTCCCGTGGGCGCTGCCACACCGTCACCAGTCCGGCTTCCAGCCCACCGGCCGGGGAATAGACCAGAAGCTGGTCGAACCGTTCCACATCGCACGCAGGCAGGTTGCGGATAAAGCGAAGCAACTCCTCCGCATTCTCCGCCGAACGGGGAATAACCAGCCGGTCCCGGCCCGCCACCACATAGATGAACAGGCTCTCCGTGCCCGCCATGCCACCGGTGGCGCGCAACGAAATGTGGGTGATCGCGTCCCACGCCACCGCTTCCTCGCCGCGCTGAGGCCATACCAGCACAAGATGCTCCTCGGTGAACAGCACCGTCTCGCGCGAGGGCTTCGGCCGTAGCCGCCGGGCGAGAAAGCGCAGGGAAGAGGCGAGGCGGGACAGGGGCGTTGTCATGCTCATGGGGGTGCAATCCGGAAAAGCGATCCTAAATAATAACAGGTGCAAGATGTCTGTGCCCGCCCGACAAGGCAGGTAAGCGCCAGGAGGGAACGCGAATGCCGAAAGACCGGGCTGCCGGCCCGCCCCTAACGGATCTGTCGATCATCAACGTTGAAGACGAAGCGCGCAATGCGGAAGTAGTCGATACCGGCTTCTGGCAGAAGGTGCGCCATCTTGCGGGCCGCCTGCCCTTCGCCGACACGCTCGTGGCCGCCTGGTTCTGCACACGTGATCCGGAAACGCCGCCCAAGGTCCGCGCCATGCTCCTGGGTGCGCTGGCGTATTTCGTGACGCCCATCGATCTGATTCCCGACTTTCTGCTGCATCTCGGCTTCACGGATGATGCCACGGTGCTTGCTGCCGTGATCGGCCTCGTTGGCGCACACATCAAGCCGCAGCATCGGGCCGAAGCGCGCAAGGCCCTCGGTCTGCCGCCCGCGCCGGAAGACTTGCCCCCGGCCCCGCAGGACGTGGCACCGGAACAACCGAAGAAGAAGCGCTTCTGGCCGTTCGGGCGGACCTAACCCGTCTGCGTTTCAGGGGGAGAATCGGCCTTTGCCCGTCTTGCCGCCACGGTTTCCCGGTGCGCCATGTAGAGGGTGGCGAAGAAGATAATGAGGCCGCCGAGGTAGGTGAAGCCGTCCACCGGATCGCCGAACGCCAGCACGCCTATGGCAATGACGAGCCCGAAGCGTACAAAGTCATAGGGCAGAACGGCGGTGGCATCTGCCGCGCCCAATGCCTTGACGGTGCAGGACTGGGCGACGCTGGCGGTCAGGCCGATGCCCAGCAGCACCAGCAACTCCTGCCAGTTGGGCCACTGCCAGTAGGGCAGGCACACAATGAGTGACGGCGGCAGCATCAGTACGAAGCTGTAGGTGACAACAGACAGCGAGCTTTCCGTGCGGGAGAGCTGCTTCATTGCGATGGTGGAGAAAGCCGTGGCGATCGCAGAAACGACCGCTGCCATGATGCCGATGGTCAACGGGATCTGGCCAGGCCGCAGCACGATCAGCATGCCGACGAAGCCGATGGCAAGCGCCACCATCCGCCGCCACCGCACCGTCTCGCCCAGGAAGAAGATGGCGGCAATGGTGGTGAACAGCGGCGCGGAGTAGTTGATCGACATCACCGTTGCCAGCGGCGCGTTGGCGATGGCGTAGAAGGTACAGAAAGTGGCGACCACGCCCGAGGTCGCCCGCCGTACATGGGCACCGATCCGATTGGTCTGGAACAGCGTGCGCCCGTGCTTGATGATGAGCGGAGCCAGCATCAGCGTGCCGAACAGGTTGCGGTAGAACACTACCACGAAGGGATGCACCGTCTCGCTGGCCTGCCGGATCAATCCCCATAGGATGGCGAACACGATGCAGCCCAGCACCATCCATGCAGGCCCGCGCATGTGGACGGGCAGGCGGTCGATCATAGCATTCACGGCGACTCTCTCGGGCTTCCAGCCCTCGCCTCTAGCCCCGCTTCGCTCTGACGTCGAGCAGCAAACGCCCCTTCCCCGCTGTTCGGACTCAGCCTGCAGAAGAGAACCACCATGCGATGGCCTCACCTCTGCCCCGGTAAAGGAAAGGGCCGCGCCCGGTATTACGGACACAGCCCTTTGAAGGCGAACGGGGCACAGGGGACCGAGGCCCCTGCATAAAAGGTCTCCAAGAAATAACCCTCAACCGTCGATCAGGCGGGACAGGCGATCGATGTCCGCTTCCAGCTCGCTGTCGGTGGTGCGCAGTTCCTCGATGCGCTTGACCGCGTGCATGACGGTGGTGTGATCGCGTCCACCGAACTTGCGGCCGATCTCCGGCAGGGAACGCGGCGTCAGCTTCTTGGCCAGGAACATCGCCACCTGGCGCGGGCGGGCAATGTCGCGGGCGCGGCGCGCAGAGAGCAGGTCCGACAGCTTCACCTTGTAATAGTCGGCGACCTTCCGCTGGATGTCGTCGATGGTGATCTTGCGGTCGTTGGCGCGCAGCACGTCCGCCAGCACCTGCCGGGCGAAGTCCAGCGTGATCGGGTGGCCGATGAGTGAAGCGTGGGCGGCAACGCGATTCAGCGCCCCTTCCAGCTCGCGCACGTTGGAGACGATCTTGCGGGCGAGGAAGTCCAGCACGTCCGAGCTGACCATCACGCCCGGCATGGCTTCGGCCTTGGAGTGCAGAATGTTCAGGCGCAGCTCGTAGTCGGTCGGGTTGATGTCCGCGACCAGGCCCCACTGCAGGCGCGAGCGCACGCGCTCCTCGATGCCTTCCAGATCATACGGGCTGCGGTCGGCCGAGATCACCAGCCGCTTACCGTCCTCGATCAGGGCGTTCATGGTGTGGAAGAACTCTTCCTGCGTCGATTCCTTGCCGGCGATGAACTGCACGTCATCGATCATCAGCACGTCGACGCTGCGGAAGCGTTGCTTGAAGGAGATGGTGTCCTTGTGGCGCAGGGCCGCCAAGAACGCGACCATGAACTTCTCGGCCGACAGATAGACGACCTTGGCGTCTGCCTTCTGCTGGCGCACGGCCCAGCCGATGGCGTGCATGAGGTGCGTCTTGCCGAGACCGACTCCGCCATGAAGAAACAGCGGATTGAAGTTGATGGGCCCACCCTCTGCCATGCGGCGCGCGGCATTATAGGCGAACTCGTTGGATTTGCCGATGACGAAGCGCTCGAATGTGAAACGCTCTTCCAGGCGCGCGCCGAGTTCCGGCTCGTCGATGGAAGCGTCACCCGGCACCACCACGTCATTGGCGTGCGAATCGTTGGCGGGGAAGGCGGTTGCCGGCGTTTCGGCGCGCATGGCCGGGGCCACCACCAGACGCACAGAGCGGATGCCCGGCACGTAGAAGGCCCACAGGGCGCGCAGACGCTCGGCGAAGTGGCTCTTCACCCAGTCACACATGAAATGGGTCGGCAGGCTGAGCAGCACGTCGCTGCCTTCCACCCCAACGTAGGTGATGGGTTTCAGCCAGCTCTCGAAGGTGCGCTCACCGAACTCCGCGCGCAGAACGTCTCTGATCGTCTGCCACGGATCGCCGGTGTAGGCCGCCTGACCTCCTAGATCCCCGTTCATTTGCCCCTCGTAATGCTCTGCACCCGCTTACGGGTCCATGACGAGCCAGCCGCTGCCCCAGTGAATACTGCTGCGTTCCAGCCCCATAGGAAGGAAGACTCGTCGCCCCAAAATGTTCCGGAGCGAAAAAGAACGCGCATCATTCGTGGAATACTCGACACACTAACTGCATCCAGAACAAGAACTCAGAGCAATTAAGGACACTTAGCCAAAGTAATCCTGAATACGATTCCGGAATGTTTTAGGAATCCCAGAGTCCGTACTTCTTTGATGTTCAAAGATTACGTATTGCCCCGAATCTCGATAGGCCGGACTTTAGCCAGCGACCCCAGCCTTCACAAGGGCGTGGCGGACGCGCCTGCGCAAATAAATTGATTGACAGCGTAAGCCATTAAAACAAAGGGCTTATCTAAATCCCTGAATTTATTACGCATGCGACACAGGTCGATTCGCCCTGTCCTGGCCCGTTTCCCGCCCGTTTTAAAACGCACAAAGCCCCGAGCCGTTGCCGGCCGGGGCCATGACGAACGCACACGCGTTGGTTGCGCCGGAGCCTTGCGGCTCCAAACCGGCCTTAGGCCAGGGCGCGAACGCGGTGGGTCAGACGCGAAATCTTGCGCGCAACCGTGTTCTTATGCAGGACGCCCTTGGAGACGCCACGCTGCATTTCCGGCTGAGCTGCCAGCAGAGCCTGCTCTGCAACGGTCTTATCGCCAGAAGCGATAGCCAGCTCGACCTTCTTCACGAACGTACGGATGCGGCTGACGCGCGACTTGTTGATCTCCGCGCGACGAGCGTTGCGGCGGATGCGCTTACGCGCCTGCGGTGTATTGGCCATTTCTCGTCCTCAGCCAAAAAGAAATATTACCGCCGGACAATGCCCGACGTGAGCGGGCGGCTTATGGCAGAGTCGTGCCCGCCGGTCAACAGGACGGGCACGAGTCCGCACCAAATTTCATCGATTCTTGAAGTTGGGCTTACGTTTTTCAAGGAAAGCGGCCATTCCTTCCTTCTGCCCTTCGGTCCCGAACAGGCTCTGGAACAAGCGGCGCTCGAATCGCATGCCTTCCGAAAGCGTGGTTTCATAGGAGCGATTGACCATCTCCTTGACCGCCATAACAGTTGCACGCGGCAATTCGGCAATCTCTGCTGCGATTTTCAGAACCTCATCTACCAGCGATTCGGTTGGGAAGATGCGCGCAACAAGTCCCATTTCCAGCGCTTCTTGCGCATTGATCATGCGACCGGTCAGGCACAGGTCCATGGCGCGGGCCTTGCCGACGAATCGGGTCAGGCGCTGGGTGCCGCCCGCACCGGGGCTGACGCCCAGCTTGATCTCCGGCTGGGAGAACCTGGCGTTCTCGCCTGCGTAGGCGGTATCGCACATCATGGCGAACTCGCATCCGCCGCCGAGCGCAAAGCCGTTCACGGCCGCCAGGACCGGCTTGCGGCAACGGGTGATTTCTTCCCACGTGGAGGTGATGAAGTCTTCCTCGTAGGCGTCAGCGAAGGTCTTGGTCGCCATTTCCTTGATGTCCGCCCCGGCTGCGAACGCCTTTTCAGAGCCGGTCAGCACGATGCAGCCGATGGCGTCGTTCGATTCGAACTCCCGCAGCGCCAGCGTCAGCTCGCTGGTGAGCTTGAAAGACAGGGCATTGAGCGCCTCCGGACGATTGAGCCGGATCAGGCCGACCGCACCATGCGTCTCAACGATCAGGGTTTCGTAGCTCAAGGGTAACTCCTCCTCCGATTATGTTCTGGTTTTGCCGAAAGCCCTGGCCCGCGCCCCGTAGTCCGGAGCGGCAGGCAAGGCCCTTCGGCCATGCGTCTCTATATACAGATTTTCAGGGCTGGCTCTCGGGAGACCGGCTCTCTGCGGGCTCCCGCAACAGGCGCACGCGGGTCGCCCCGTCAGCGCCCTTTCCAGTCTCGCGACTGTAATCGATGACCAGCCTGTCCGCACCGCGACGATAGACCTGCCGGGCGGCGGTGGCCGACTCCAGCATCCACCCGAGGCCGGACAGGGAGCCGGCATACCATGTCTGGACCCGGCCGGTTTCCACGGAGCCCTCCAGCACGGTCTCGATGATGCTGCCTTCCTCCTTGTCGAAGGTGACGCGCGCCTCGGGCACCTCTGCCAGCCCCGGCATGACGGGCACGTCAAAGCCTTCCAGCAGCGGCGCTCCCGCCATCAACGCCACAACAGCAAGCACCGTCTTCATGCAAATTCGCCTTTCACGGCTGGCAGTTGGCACAATAGAAGGTCGAGCGTCCACTCTGCACAATGCGAGTAATGGGCCGCGCGCACACCCGGCAGTCCTCCGCCTCGCGGCCGTAAACCTGCCAGCTGTGCTGGAAATAGCCAAGCTCGCCGTCCACCTGCACATAGTCGCGTAAAGAAGAGCCGCCTGCCTCGATGGCGCGCAGGAGCACGGCCCTGATCTCGGTCACCAGCCTTTCCAGCTGCTCCTTCGTCAGGGTGCCCGCCGGCGTGAGCGGGCCGATGCCCGCGCCGAACAGCGCCTCGCACACGTAGATGTTGCCCAGGCCCGCCACGACGCGCTGATCGAGCAGCGCCAGCTTGATGGGCGTGATCTTGCCCGCCAGCTTCGCTGCCAGATCCTCCGCATGGAACTCGTTGCCCAGCGGCTCGGGGCCCAGATGCGCGAACAGCGGATGCAGGTGCAGCCGCTCCTCCCGCTCGATGTCGAGGCTGCCGAAGCGGCGGGCATCGTTCAGCACCAGCACGTGACCGTCCTCGGTCGCCCACAGCACATGGTCGTGCTTCTCGGGCGCGTCCGGGTCCACCCGCACCCGCCCGGACATGCCCAGGTGCAGGATCACCACGTCGCCCCGGTCGGTATGAAGCAGCGCATACTTGGCGCGGCGGGTAATGCGGGTGACGACGGCGCCCTGCATCCGCTCGGCCAGATCCGTGGGGATCGGGCGGCGCAGGTCCGGGCGGCGCACCTCCACGCGGCTGATGCTCCGGCCTTCCAGCACCCGTGCCATGCCCCGGCACACCGTCTCGACTTCAGGTAATTCCGGCATGAGTCCTCGCTTGTCTTGCCCCCGCCTTGCTCTCGTGCAATCCCGGTGGCGCGCAGCTGCGCCCGCGCAAACCAAGTGGCGCGCAATTGCAGTTGCCGCAAGCCTCCTTTAGAGACGGTGCCATGAGCGAAAAAGTATCCTACGGATTCGAGTGGGTCGATCCCGCCGAGAAAACCGAGCGCGTCACCGACGTCTTCCGCCGCGTTGCCCGGAACTACGACATCATGAACGACGTGATGTCGGCGGGTCTGCACCGCATGTGGAAGGATTACTTCGTCGACAAGCTGCGCCCGCGCGAGGGCGAGCCGATTCTCGACATGGCGGGCGGCACCGGCGACATCGCCTTCCGCATGGCCAAGCGGGGCGCGGACGTGACCGTCAGCGACATCAACCCGGCCATGCTGGAAGTGGGCAAGGAACGGGCCGCCAAGCGCGGGCTCGACCTGAAGTGGAGCGAGCAGAACGCCGAGAAGCTGACCTTCGAGGATGCTTCGTTCAGCGCCTACACCATCTCCTTCGGCATCCGGAACGTGACCGACATTCCGGCCGCCCTGCGCGAGGCGCACCGCGTGCTGAAGATCGGCGGGCGCTTCTTCTGCATGGAGTTCAGCAAGGTGGAGCTGCCGCTCATGGCCGGCGCCTATGACTGGTACTCCTTCAACCTGCTGCCCAAGATGGGCGAACTGGTGGCGAAGGACCGCGAGGCCTACCAGTATCTGGCCGAGAGCATCCGCCGCTTCCCGGACGCCAAGACGTTCGAGAATATGATTCGCGAGGCAGGCTTCTCCAACGTGCGCTCCCAGCTCATCCTCGGCGGCGTGGTTGCCATCCATTCCGGCTGGAAGGTGTAAGGCGTGCCCAGTCAGCTTGTTCATGCCTGGCGCATGCTCAGGTGGGGGCGCGTTCTTGCCCGCCACGGTGTGCTGCGCCCGTTCGAGGACATTCAGGATCTTCCGCCGAGCGCCCGGCTGGTTGCCCGCGTCGCGCGCTTCGGCCTGACCGTTCCGGCCACTCCGCAATACGCCCATGCGTTCGAGGAAATCGGACCGGCGGCGATCAAGCTGGGGCAGGCGCTGGCCACCCGGCCGGACCTGATCGGCGCGGAAGCGGCACTGGACCTCAAGCGCCTGCAGGACAAGCTGCCCGCCTTCCCGTTCGCTCAGGTGAAGGCCACGGTGGAGCGCGAACTCGGCGGTCCGCTGGAGCAGTTCTACGCCTCCTTCGATGAGAAGCCCATCGGCGCGGCCTCCATCGCGCAGGTGCACAAGGCCGTCACGCTGGACGGCCGTACGGTCGCCGTGAAGGTGCTGCGCCCGCACATCGAGGAAATCTTCGCCACCGCCATCACCACCTACTACTGGGCAGCGGCCCGGCTGGAGCGGTTTGGCGGCGAGGCCGCGCGCCTGCGCCCGCGCATCGTCATCGACCAGTTCCGCCAGTGGGTGGACCGGGAGCTGAACTTCCGGCTGGAAGCCGCCAACGCCGCCGAGCTGGCCTCGCGCCTGTCCTCGTTCCAGAATTTCCATGTGCCCAGCATCGACTGGGACCGCACGAGCAAGCGCGTGCTGACCATGGAGTGGATCGACGGCATTCCGCTGACCGACCGCGCCGCGCTGGAAGCCAGCGGCCATGACCTGAAGGACGTTGCCGCCACTGTCGTGCGCGTCTTCCTGCAGCAGGCGATCGTCGACGGCTACTTCCATGCCGACTTCCACCAGGGCAACCTGCTGCTGGACCGGCAGGGCCGCCTGGTTGCGGTGGACTTCGGCATCATGGGCCGTCTCGACCGGCTGGCCCGGCGCTATCTGGCCGAGATTCTCTACGGTCTCATCACCCGCAACTACACCCGCGTCGCCGAGATTCACTTCGAGGCCGGCTACGTGCCGCCCTATCACTCGGTCGAGGAGTTCGCGACCGCGCTGCGCGCCGTGGGCGACCCGATCCTCGGCAAGTCGGTGAATGAGATCTCGGTCGGCCAGTTGCTGGAGCAGCTGTTCACCATCACCCGCATCTTCGAGATGCAGACCCAGCCGCACCTGCTGCTGCTGCAGAAGACCATGGTGATGGTGGAGGGCGTGGCCTCCTCGCTCGATCCGCACGCCAACATGTGGGAGATCGCCCAGCCCTTCCTCGAGAGCTGGATTCGCGATGAGTTGAGCCTCGAGTCCCGCGCGGCGGACGAAATCATCCAGTTCGTACGCGACGTGCGCGCCCTTCCCGGCGTTGCCCGCCGCCTGATGGAACTGGTGCCGCCCAAGGGCGCAGCCCCGGCGTTGCCGCCGCTGCCGGACGAAGTGACCGTGCGCGGCCCCAACTGGTGGGTCGTCGGCCTGACGACCGCCTTCCTTGCCGGGCTGGCCGTCGGCTGGATATTCTGAACGCAGGACAGCAGGGGCGAGACGCTATGAACGGCAAGCGCATCCTTCTCATCATCGGCGGCGGCATCGCGGCCTACAAGTCGCTCGACCTGATCCGCCGCCTGCGCGAGCGGGGCGCGAGCGTGCGCTGCGTACTGACCGAGGGCGGGGCGCAGTTCGTCACGCCGCTGTCCGTCGCCGCCCTGTCCGAGCAGCCGGTCTACACCGACCTGTTCAGCCTGAAGGACGAGACCGAGATGGGCCACATCCGCCTCAGCCGCGAGGCGGATGCGCTGCTGGTGTGCCCTGCCACGGCCGACCTGCTGGCCAAGATGACGGCAGGACTGGCGGGCGATCTGGCCTCGACGCTGCTGCTGGCCACCGACAAGCCGGTTCTGGCCGTGCCCGCCATGAACGTGCGCATGTGGGAGCACGCCGCGACCAAACGCAACGTCGCCCAGCTGCGCGCCGATGGCGTTGCGGTCATGGAGCCGACCGAAGGCCCAATGGCCTGCGGCGAGTTCGGCCCCGGCCGCCTGCCGGACGTGCCGGACATCGTGAACTGGGTGGCCGGGCAGCTTTCTGATGCGCCCAAGCCGCTGGCGGGCGTGAAGGCGCTGGTGACCGCCGGGCCGACGCACGAGCCGATCGATCCGGTGCGCTACATCGCCAACCGCTCCTCGGGCAAGCAGGGCTATGCCGTTGCCGAAGCGCTGGCCAAGCTGGGAGCCAGCGTGACTCTTGTCTCCGGACCGACGGCGCTTCCCGCCCCGGCAGGCGTTGCCCGCATCAACGTGGAAACCGCGCGGGACATGGCAGAAGCCTGCCAGAAGGCGCTTCCGGTCGATCTTGCCGTGTGCGTGGCAGCCGTTGCGGACTGGCGTGTCGAGGCCAGCGCGCAGAAGATCAAGAAAGGCGCTGACGGCACACCGCAGCTGACCTTCATCGAGAACCCGGACATTCTGGCCACCCTCTCCCAAAGCAACGCCATGCGCCCGCGCCTCGTCGTCGGCTTCGCGGCGGAGACGGAGAACGTCATCCAGCACGCGCAGGCCAAGATTGCCCGCAAGGGGTGCGACTGGATCGTTGCCAACGACGTCTCGCCCGCTACCGGCATTATGGGCGGCGAGCGCAACGCGGTTCACATCATCACTCCCACTAATGTCGAGTCGTGGCCGGAAGCGGCCAAGGCCGACGTTGCCACTCTTCTTGCAGAACGGATTGCCCATGCTCTCGCCGAACCACGTTGAAATCGAAGTCATCCGCTTTCCGCACGGCGCCGACCTGCCGCTGCCGGGCTACGAGACCCCGGGCGCCGCGGGCATGGACCTGCTGGCCGCCGTTGAGGAAGACCTGGTGATCGAGCCGGGCAAGCGCTTCGCCGTGCCGACGGGCCTTGGCATCGCTCTGCCGGAGGGCTTCGAAGCCCAGATCCGCCCGCGCTCGGGCCTGGCCCTGAAGCAGGGCCTCACCGTTGCCAACGCACCGGGCACCGTCGACTCCGACTATCGCGGCGAAGTGAAGGCCATTCTCATAAACCTTGGGCAAGAGCCGGTCACCATCACCCGCGGGATGCGCATCGCCCAGATGGTCATCGCCCCCGTGACGCGCGGCGTGTTCAAGGAAGTGCAGGCCTTGTCCGAGACCAGCCGCGGCGCTGGCGGGTTCGGCTCCACGGGCGTTTGATTTGTTTTTGCAGGAGGATCTTAACCCTCCTGCACCTCCCTTTCGATTCGAAGGGCCGCGCAGTTTGTCCCGCGCACGGCCCGACAAACGACTGGGGTGCAGGGGGCCGATACCCCCGCGAAAAACCTTGAAAACAAACCTGCAAACCCGGAGAGCGACGGCATGGACCTGACCGACGAGCAGCTTGAGCGCTATGCGCGCCATATCGTGCTTCGGGACGTGGGCGGCGCGGGGCAGGTCAAGATTCTGCAAGCCAAGGTGCTGGTCATCGGCGCGGGCGGGCTCGGCAGTCCATGCCTGCAATATCTGGCGGCGGCGGGCGTCGGCACTCTCGGCATTGTGGACGATGACCGGGTGGATCTCTCGAACCTCCAGCGGCAGGTGCTGCACGGCACACAGGACATCGGCCGCCTGAAGACAGAGAGCGCGGCTGACAGCATCGCCCGCCTCAATCCGGATGTGACGGTGGTTGCCCACACGATGCGCCTGATGCCGGAGAACGCGGCAGAGATCATCAGCGGCTATGACATCGTGGCGGACGGCTCGGATTCATTCGAGACCCGCTTCGCTGTGGCCGATACCTGCCTTCAGCTGAAAAAGCCGCTGGTCTCGGCGGCAGTCGGGCCGTTCGAGGGGCAGGTTTCAGTTTTTAAGGGCTATGAGGAAACCCTTCCCTGCTATCGCTGCTTTGTACCTGAAACACCCGGCGGTCAGCAGCGCACCTGCGCGGACGTCGGTGTCCTTGGCGCGTTGACGGGCGTTATAGGGTCATTGCAGGCCCTTGAAGTGCTGCGTGAGATCGTCGGGTTCGGCCAGACACTGGCGGGCCGCCTGCTGATCTATGATGGCCTGACGAATCGCATGCGCACGTTGAGCTTGCCGAAGGACCCTGGTTGCCCGGCGTGCCGCGGGAGGTAAGGATGGGCAAGACACGCCAAGGTTTGGCGATTATTTTCAGCGACTCGACCCATGGGCGGATCCACGGAGGGCTCAGTCTGGCCTGTGCTTCGGCAGCGCTGGGCCGCCCGGTCCGCATGTTCTTCCACAGCGAATCCGTGTGCGCGTTCGACCGGCACCGAAAATGGAAGGGCGACGAGACGTTCACCCTCGCCGGCGTCCCGCCGCTTTGCGACATGATCAAGACGGCGCTGGAGTTGGGCATCGCCACCATGGCCTGCACCACCGGCCTGCACATTTGCGGCCTGACGGCCAACCAACTTCCTGAAGGCGTGGAAGCGGCGGGCATGGTCGCCTTCCTCGCTGACGCGCAGGACTACGAACTGGTATTCGTGTAACCGTACGCTGGTCGCCAGGCCTTCAACGCAAAAAAGCCGGGCATTTCTGCCCGGCTTTTTTTTGATGCTCTGCTGGCCCGGTAGCGATCGCCGCCCGAACCTGCAAGGCTTACTTCGGCGCGATGACCATCAGCATCTGACGGCCTTCCATGCGCGCGGACTGCTCAACCTTGGCGTATTCCTGCGTGTCCGCAGCAACGCGCTCCATCACGCGCATGCCAAGCTGGTTGTGCGCCATTTCGCGACCGCGGAAGCGCAGCGTGACCTTGACCTTGTCACCATCCTCGATGAAGCGTTGAATGGCTTTCATCTTGGTGTTGTAGTCATGGTCGTCGATACCCGGGCGCATCTTGATTTCCTTGATGTCCTGGGTCTTCTGATTCTTGCGGGCTGCCGCCGCCTTCTTCTGCGACTCGTACTTGAACTTTCCGAGGTCGAGAAACTTGCACACTGGCGGATCGGAATTGGGAGAAATCTCAACCAGATCGAGTCCGACTTCAGCGGCAATTTCTCGAGCTTCCCGCGTATAGAGAACGCCGAGGTTCTCACCGTTCTGATCAATGACGCGCACGCGCGGCGCCTTGATGAACTCATTATAGGCGGGGCCAGTCAGTGGCGGTGGGGGCGCCAGGGGGCGCCGTGACATAGGCGGGCGGATGGCTCAGTCTCCTATCAGTTAACGCAAACAAGCGCGCCGTCCCCAGCACACTTGAGCAGGGCATCGCTATCACGAAACCCACAAGGCGTAAACGCGCGAATTTCGAGCAAGTATCCGGATCGGATGTGTCACTTTTGCGCTGTGGCCGGGACAACACGCACGATGCGTCCCTCAACGTTGTCCGTCAGCAGATAGAGGGCCCCATCCGGACCTTGAACCACATCGCGGATGCGCTCGCCAAGGTCGGTCAGGAGCGGCTCCCAGCCCTTCACCTTATCGTCCTCCAGATCCACATGCGCCAGGCTCTGGCTGGCAAGGCCGCCGACGAACACGTCACCCTTCCACTGCGGGAAGAGATCACCGGTGTAGAAGGCCATGCCGGACGTGGCGATGGAGGGATTCCAGAAGTGAACCGGCTGCTCCATGCCTTCCTTGTGGGTGCCCTCGCCGATCTTCTCGCCGGAATAATCGACGCCGTGGGTGATGACCGGCCAGCCGTAGTTCTTGCCGGGCGTGGGGATGTTGATCTCGTCCCCGCCCTTGGCGCCGTGCTCGACCGTCCAGATCTTGCCCGTTGCCGGGTTGATGGCCGCGCCTTGGATGTTGCGGTGGCCGTAGGACCAGATTTCCGGCTTCGCGCCTTCCTTGCCCACAAAGGGGTTGTCCTGCGGCACCGAGCCGTCCGGATTGATGCGCACCAGCTTGCCCAGGTGATTGTCGAGCGTCTGGGCCATTTCCTTGCCCCGGTAGCGATCGCCCAGCGTCACGAACAGCGAGCCATCCGGCGCGAACACCAGGCGGCTGCCGAAGTGGTGGTTGGTCTTGAAAGACGGCTGCTGGCGGAAGATCACCTTCATGCCGTCCAGCCGGGGGGCGCCGCCCCCCTCCACCAGCTTTGCACGGGCAACGGTGGTGCCGTTGCCTTCCTCACCCCGCGGCTCGGAGTAGGAGAAATAAATCCGGCC
Organism: Pedomonas sp.; assembly: GCF_036515995.1. Taxonomy (NCBI): domain Bacteria; kingdom Pseudomonadati; phylum Pseudomonadota; class Alphaproteobacteria; order Sphingomonadales; family Pedomonadaceae; genus Pedomonas; species Pedomonas sp. The sequence continues at coordinate 17,782 of NZ_DATBUP010000223.1, forward strand.
GTTCTCTGCAAACTTCGGGTCGATGGCGATGCCGAGCAGGCCGCCCTGCCGCTTGTCGTCAACCGCAGGCACGCCCGCGACGGGCTCCGACAGCTTACCGTCCTTCGTCACGATGCGCAGACGGCCCGCCTTTTCCGTGACGAGCATCCGGCCGTCCGGCAGGAAGGCGAGGCCCCACGGCTGCTCCAGCCCTTCCGCCACGGTTTCAACCTTGATGTTCGCCGCCGCCATCGACGGGCCATCCGGCACCGCGCTGCCGCATGCCGCCAGCATCAGCGCAACGACGGCGGCCCGCGCCATCTTCGGAATGTACAGTCGGGAAACGTGAGTCGAAACCTGGCTCGGCATGGCAGAAACCCCCAACGAGAACCGGCCCTGAATGGGCGAGGTGGAAAATCGTTTCGTTCAAAACGATCAGCACACCTACCCGGCTCCGTCAAAAGCCGTCAAGGCAGCCAAGGCCGATAAGCGTCTCTTCCACCGCCTGATTCAGCGGCGTGCGGGGCTCCCCGCCCAGCCGGGCAACGAGCCGGGCGTTCCCCAACCGCACCGGCTGACGCCAGAGATACTCGACCTCCGCCACCTCCCGGCAGAACGGCACAAAGGGCGCGGCAAGCCGCACCGCCCACCACGGCAAAGCGCGTACCGACAAGGCCGGGTCTCCGACCGCCGCGCGGATGGCTTCGATGATCTGCGTGCCGTCGTGGTCCCACTGGCCTTCCATGTGGAAGGTCTCGAATTCCTGAAGGTCCTCCGCCTCGGCCAGCCGCGCCATCGTCTCGGCCACATCCGGCAGGTAGGCCCACTGGTGCCCGATGCCGGGCCGGCCGGGATTGGTGATGGAGGCGGGCCGCCGCCCCGACTTCACCAGCACCTGACTGAACCAGTTGTTGCCCGCCCGCGGCCCGAAGTAATCCCCCGCCCGCACGATCAGCGCCTGCGCCTCTCCGGCAACCGCCGCCTGACGCAACCGCGCTTCCATGCGCGCCCGGATTTTGCCTTTGGCCGTGAGCGGGTTCTGCGGCGATGCCTCGTCGGGCAGTGGCAGCGCATCCGGCCCGTAATTGTAAACCGTGCCGGGCAGAAGGATGCGGGCGCGGATTTGGCGTGCCGCCGCAATCGAGTTCTCCAGCATGGGCAGCACCAGCTCGCCCCAGCGGCGGTAGCCGGGCGGGTTGACGGCATGGACGATGAGCGAGGCACCCTCCGCTGCCCGCAGGACGTCATCCGCGCTCATGGCATCGCCCGGTATCCAGTCCAGCCCTGCGTCTGCCGGTGTTTGCGTCCGCCGGTGCAGCGCCCGCACGCGCCAGCCCCGTGCCGCGAGCGTGCGCGCCACTTCCCCGCCAATGCCGCCGGTTGCGCCCAGCACCAGTGCGCTTTTCCCACTCATTCCTGCCTCCGTTTGCCTTTGGAGGCCCGAGGATGGAGGGGATGCGGATCAGATAAAATTGTATAAAGTTCTGGTTCAGATATAAAAAATATATGAACCATGAGCCGAACTGGGACCTCTATCGCACCTTCCTTGCCGTGCTGCGGGAGGGCTCGCTGTCGGGCGCGGCGCGCATGCTGGGGCTGACCCAGCCCAGCGTTTCCCGGCATATCGACACGCTGGAGGAGGCGCTGGGCAAGCGCCTGTTCCTGCGCACCCAGCGCGGCCTTGCGCCGACGGACGCGGCGCTGGAGCTGCAACCCTATGCCGAGGCGCTGGCGCTGACCTCCGCTGCTCTGCTGCGGGCAGCCTCCGGCACTGCGGGCGACGCCATTACCGGCACCGTGCGGGTGAGTGCGAGCGAGGTGGTGGGTGTGGAGCATCTGCCGCCGATCCTCACCGGCCTGCGTCGGCAGCACCCGGGCCTGACGGTGGAGCTGGTGCTCTCCAACAGGGTGGATGATCTGCTGCGGCGGGAAGCGGATATTGCGGTGCGCATGGTGGAGCCCGAGCAACAGGCGCTGGTGGCAAAGCGCTGCGGCACCATCACCCTCGGCTTCCATGCCCGGGCGGATTATCTGGAAAAGCGCGGCACGCCCGGCAGCCCTGAGGATCTGGCGAGACATGACCTGATCGGCTTCGATCGGGAAACGCCCGCCATCCGCGCCTACCTCAGCCGGCTGCCCGTGCCTGCCCGCCCAGACTTTGCCCTGCGGGCGGACAGCGACCTTGCCCAGCTCGCCTTCATTCGCGCAGGTTTCGGCATCGGCATGTGTCAGGTGCCGCTGGCCGCGCGGGAGCCGTCACTGGTGCGGGTTCTGCCGGATGTGTTCTCGCTCGACCTGGGCCTCTGGGTCGTGATGCATGAAGACCTGAAAACGAGCCCCCGCTGCCGCGCGGTGTTCGACGCGCTGGCGCAGGGGCTTTCTCTCATTGGCCGTTAAGCTCTGCCGTCAGCGCGGCTTGCGGGTTTCGTCCTCGGGTCCGGCAGCCTCGCCTTCCGGCCGGGGCGTTGCCTCGCGGCTTGCCTCGGCGCGCCGGGCACGCCGCTTGCTCATCCGCTCGCCGGTGCTGGCGCCGACCGGGCGCATCGGCGCGACATCGCCCCGCGCGACGGACGCGCCCAGCGAATGTTTTGGATCGGGCGCATCCCGGCCCCGGGTGTCGACCTCGTGCATGCCGGTGGCCTCGCGCAGCGACCAGGCCTGACGGATCAGGCCGCCCGCGCTGTGGTCCCCGTCTTCATCGGGCTGCTCGATCTCGGCTTCCGGCTCAACCGGCGCGCCTTGCAGCTTGGCGTCCGTATCCGGCTTGGCGACGGTCGGTACGGGCTGCTCATGGATTTTCTTGTCTTCGGCCATCACGCTCTCCCCATCCTGTCCCCTGCGCCCCCTCAAGAGCGAACGGGCGCGCCTCACTTGGGGTTCCGGAAAGCGGGCTTTCAAAAGGAAAAGGCGGCCCGGAGGCCGCCTTCCTGTTCTTTCCTGTTCTTGTCGAGAAGAGGCGCTTAGCCGCGCAGATCCGGCGGGGTGCCCTCTTCCCGAAGGCGCTCGATGATCTCGTCCAGCGAGGCCACCTGCTGCTTTTCGTCCGAGCCGAGACGGCGGACGGCGACGGTGCGCTCCTCCGCCTCGCGCTTGCCGACGACGAGCAGGTAGGGAACCTTGCCCAGCGAGTGCTCGCGCACCTTGTAGTTGATCTTCTCGTTGCGGATGTCCGCCTCGGCACGGATGCCGGCGGCCTTCAGCGCATTGGTGACTTCAACGGCATAGTCGTTGGCGTCAGACACGATGGTGGCGACCACCACCTGACGCGGGGCGAGCCACAGCGGGAACTTGCCCGCGTAGTTCTCGATCAGGATGGCGATGAAGCGCTCCAGCGAGCCGAGGATCGCGCGGTGGAGCATGACCGGGCGCTGGCGCGAGCCGTCTTCCGACACGTAGGAGATGTCGAACCGCTCCGGCAGCACGAAGTCCAGCTGGATGGTGCCGCACTGCCAGGTCCGGCCGATGGCGTCGCGCAGGTGGAATTCCAGCTTCGGGCCGTAGAACGCGCCCTCGCCCGGGAACACCTTGAACTCGTAGCCGGCGGCCTTCACCGCTTCTTCCAGACCCTTCTCGGCGCGGTCCCACACCTCGTCCGAACCGGCGCGCAGCTCGGGGCGGGTGGCGAGGTGCACCTTGAACTCGGTGAAGCCGAGGTCGGTATAGACCGTCTGGAGCAGCTGGCAGAAGGCGATGGTCTCGTCGATGAACTGGTCATCGCGGCAGAAGATGTGAGCATCGTCCTGCGTGAACTGGCGCACGCGCATCAGGCCGTGCAGCGCACCGTGCGGCTCGTTGCGGTGGCAGCAGCCGAACTCGGTCATGCGGATCGGCAGATCACGGTACGACTTGATGCCCTGATCGAAGATCTGGATGTGGCCGGGGCAGTTCATCGGCTTGATGGCGAGGAAGTCCGGGTGTTCGCCCAGCGTCGGCTCCTCGGTGTCGATGTTGGGGATCTCGTCCGGCACGAGGAACATGCCCGCGCGGAACTTGTCCCAGTGGCCCGAGGTCTTCCAGAACTTGTTGTGGTAGAGCTGCGGGGTGCGCACCTCCACGTAGTCGGCCCTGGTCAGGCGGCGGCGCATGTACTGCTCGAGCGCCTGCCACAGCACCCAGCCGTTCGGGTGCCAGAACACCGAGCCGTGGGCCTCTTCCTGCAGGTGGAACAGGTCCATCTCGCGGCCCAGCTTGCGGTGGTCCCGCTTCTCGGCTTCCTCGATGCGGTGCAGGTAGGCTTCCAGATCCTTCTTGCTCAGCCACGCGGTGCCGTAGATGCGGCTCAGCATGGCGTTGCGGTGGTCGCCGCGCCAGTAGGCGCCCGCCACCTTGGTGAGCTTGAAGGCTTCCGGGTTCAGCTTGCCGGTGGAGGGCAGGTGCGGACCACGGCAGAGGTCCATCCACTCACCCTGACGGTACACGGTGATCGGCTCGCCCGGCGCGATGATGTCATCGATGATCTGCGCCTTGTAGGTCTCGCCGATGGAATTGAAGTGCGCGATCGCCTCTTCCCGGTTCCACACCTCGCGGGTGATGGGCTGGTTACGGGCGATGATCTCGCGCATCTTCGCCTCGATCACCGGCAGGTCGTCCTCGGTGAACGGGCCGCGATCCTTGGGCGCGAAGTCGTAATAGAAGCCGTCTTCGATCGACGGGCCGATGGTCACCTGGGTGCCGGGGAATAGCTCCTGCACGGCTTCCGCCAGCACGTGGGCGAAGTCATGGCGCACGATGTCGAGCGCTTCCTCGGCGTCCTTCGAGGTGATGAGCGCCAGCTGGGTGTCGCCCTCGAGCGGGCGGTTCAGGTCCCACAGGTCGCCGTTCACGCGGGCGGCCAGCGCCGCCTTGGCCAGACCGGCGCCAATGGACGCGGCCACATCGCCCGGGGTAGTCCCCTGCGCCATCTCACGAACGGAGCCGTCGGGAAGGGTGATGCGAAGGGATGCGTCGGTCATTGGTTTCTCAGTTTTCACGAGGTCTGGAAGGCGGGCAGACCCTATTCACCCATGCGGCCAAGTCAAGCGATGCGGTGCGCAAACCAGCTATTCAACCGCAGCGGGGCCACCCGGATGGAGGGCGGGCCCCGCCCGACATTGGGTCAGTAGCTATACACCAGCGACAGGCGCATGGTGGTATCGGTCTTCTTCCGGTCATCGACCGGATCGCCTTCGTGGATCACGTAGTAGGACAGGCGGCCCGACAGCGCGCCCAGCAGCTTGGTGGTGAAGGCGGTTGTTGAGGTGAAGGTCTTGGTGCCGTCAAGGATCGCCGCCGCGTCCTGGCTGAAGGTCAGGGTCGGCAGGATGTCCCAGCGGTAGGCGAAGGAGCCACGCGCCGCGACCTCGTTCTTCGCATCGCCCTCAAGGTAGCGGATTTGCCGGAACGCCGGACCCGCATCCACCGACAGGCTCATGGTATCCGTCTGCAGCAGCTGGTAGCCCACACCGAAGGATTCGGTGAAACGGCGGGTGTAACCGGCGAAGCGGTCCTTTTCCCACCCGAGCAGGCCGTACACCGAGATGCGCTCGCCCAGCTTGCGGTTGAGCTGGTAGTTGGCCAGCGAGCGCGAGCGGGTCAGGTCGCCGTCGGTCTTCTGGCGGTCATGCAGGGCGTTGATGCGCTGGCGGGTGGTCAGCCCCTCGCGGGTGGTGTCCACCTGAAACAGGGTGCCGGTTTCATCGGTGTTGCCGGTGGTCTTGTTGAAGCCCGCCTCGATGGAGCCCTTCCAGCCCTCGAAGAATTCCCGGTTCTTCAGCTCCACCACGCGCTCGTGCTCGATCTCGGCCTTGAGCGAGGAAGCCAGCTCTGAAATCTGCGACTCGTATTCGGGGTAGGTGGCCTTCGCCACGTCCGCCACGCTGTCGATCTTGGCGTAGTCATCCGATTCGGCGGCCTTGCGGATCATCGCCTCGACGCCCGGGGGTATGGTGCCGGCCGCGGTGGCGGCAGCATCCGGCGCCCCGATATCCTGCGCCAGCACGGCGGATGTCTGACCGGCAAGGAACAAGCCCAAAGCCACGACCGGAAGCCGAACCCCAGTTGAAAGCATTACCCAACCCTTTTTCATTCAATACACACCGCGGCCGTGCACCCCCGGCCGGACGATCCTGCCTTTTGGGGCCACCCTAGTCAGGAAGGCAACCCTCGGGCAACGTCGTTACATTCTCAATACGCCGACCCGTGGGCTGCGGACGATCCGCCGGGGCGATGCGGGAGCAAGCGGGGCGGTGGCCTGCCCGGCAATTCCTGATATGAGACGGGCCACGCATTCTGACGGACGATTCTGATGGAAGGGCCCGCATGACCAGCCAGCATGAGTTTCTCGATCGCGGTGACGGCATCCGCCTCGCCTACGCCTCCCTCTCCGGCACGGGGCCGACGGTCGTCTTCATTCACGGCTTCATGTCTGACATGGAAGGTGGCAAGGCGCTGGCGCTGGAGGCCTCCTGCCAGGCGCGCGGTCAGGCGTTCCTGCGGCTGGACTGCTCCGGCCACGGCAAGTCCGAAGGCAAGTTCACCGACGGCACCATCAGCCGCTGGCGCGATGACGTGCTGGCGCTGCTGGACGCCGTGACGGACGGCCCGCTGGTGCTGGTGGGCTCCAGCATGGGCGGCTGGCTGGCGCTGCTGGCGGCGCAGGCGCGCCCCGAGCGGGTGAAGGGCCTGGTGCTGCTGGCCGCCGCGCCCGACTTTACCGACTGGGGCATGTACGCCGACTTCAGCCCCGAGCAGAAGGCGGCGCTGGAGCGGGATGGTCAGGTGGCCATTCCGTCCGAATACGGGCCGGACCCCTACATCTACACCAAGGCGCTGATCGATGACGGGGCGAACAACCGCCTGCTGACCGGGCCAATCCGCTTCGACGGCCCGGTGCGGCTGCTGCAGGGCCAGCAGGACCCGGACGTGCCCTGGGAGATCGCGCTGAAAATATCCGAGAAGCTGACGACGCCCAACGTGCGGCTGCATCTGGTGAAGGATGGCGACCACCGCCTCTCCCGCCCGGAAGACTTGGACCTGCTGTGCGCCGTTGTCGGCGAACTGACGGCGACGCTGACTACAGCCAGCCGATAAACTGCTAGGGTTCGGGCCATGTTGCGCACCAGACTGATCCTCGCCGCCATCATGGCCCCCGCCCTTCTTGCCGCCGGCGCTGCCGTTGCGGATACCCCCGCCGACCCCGCGCAGGAGGCGGCGGCCCTGCGCTACCGCGAATGCGTGACGGCGGTGGAGACCGACCCGGCAAAGGCGGTGGACCTCGCCTCCCGCTGGCGGGACGTGGGCGGCGGCATTCCCGCCAAGCACTGCCTAGGCCTTGCACTGTTCGAAACCGGCAAGGCCAAGAACGCGGCCGTCGCCTTCTCTCAGGCCGCCGCCGACCTTGAAAGCGGCAAGAGCCAGCTGCTGGGCGGGCCGATCCGCTACAGCGCTTCAACCGTGGCCGCGCTCTACGGACAGGCGGGCAACGCCAGCTTGGTGGCCGACGATCCCGCCAGCGCCTACCAGCACTTCAGCCGCGCGCTCAAGCTGCTGGAGCGCGACGCCGGCCCGCAGCGCGGCAACCTGCTGATCGACCGCGCCCGCGCCCTTGCCGGGATGAAGGACTTCAAGCTGGCCAAGGCCGACCTCGACAAGGCGATTGCCGACCTGCCGAACTCCATCGACGCATGGCTGCTGCGCGCCGCCGCCCACCGCCAGCTCGGCCAGACCGCCGCCGCCAAGGCGGATGTGGAAAAAGCCGTGCAGCTCGCCCCCAGCGAGCCCGACGTGCTGCTGGAACGCGCCACCCTCCTCGCCCGCGAAGGCGACATCACCGCCGCCGAAGCCGACTGGCGCAGGATCGTGGAACTCGCCCCCACGTCTCCCGCAGCCGAAACCGCCCGCGCCAATCTGGGACAGGGTGGGGACGCCGCTCAGGAATAGGATTTTGCGAGGGGCTCGCCCCTCGCGCTCCCATTCGTTTTAGCGGGCCGCGCCTGATAGTTGTTAAAAACCTATTGACATGGGAAACGCCCTGTGCGAGAAGGGGTGAGCCTTGGGGAATTTTGCCCGAGGCGCGTACTCGTGTTCCGGTTTGCGTGATGTGGTTGGGGCCAAATGCAAGCAAAGGGAGGGGGCGAGTATGCTGGGGCTGTTCTGTTTTCTGATTCTGCTGACGCTGGGCGCTTCCGTGCTGTGCGCAAACGTGCGCGGCGGCTTCCCCGTGCGCGGCCCGAAAAACGAATTGGGGGTGCAGGGGGACAGGTCCCCCTGCGTAAAAACCCTAACCCTTGAACACGTCCTTGGCGGCGCGGCGGCGGGCGAATTCCTCGACCGTGCCTGCGGTGAGGAACGGGTTGGTGGCCTTGTCCACGCCGAGGAGGAAGGGCACGGTGGGGAAGCCTTGCGCGCGGTTGCGGTGCACTTCGTCCATGCGGTCGACGAGCATGTCGTTGCCCGGATCGACGGTGAGGGCGAAGCGGCCGTTGGCTTCGGTGTATTCGTGGGCGCAGTAGACTTCGGTGTTGTCCGGCAGATGGGCGAGCTTGTGGAGGCTCACCCACATCTGCTCGGCTGTGCCCTCGAAGAGCCGGCCGCAGCCCATGGCGAACAGGGTGTCGCCGCAGAAGAGCAGGCCTTGGGTTTCGAAATGGTAGGCGATGTGGCCGGCGGTGTGGCCGGGCACGTCCAGCACATGGGCGAAGTCTCCGCCCGGCAGGGTGACGACGTCCCCCTCTCCCACGGCGGTGTCGATGGCGGGGATCTTGGCCTGCTCAGCCCTTGGGCCGATGATGGTGCAGCCGGTGGCCTGCTTGATCGCCTCGTTCCCGCCGGTGTGGTCGCCATGCCAGTGGGTGTTGAGAATGTGGGTGATGCGCCAGCCGCGCTCCTTTGCTGCCGCCAGCACGGGCTCGGCAACGGCGGGATCAACGACGGCGCAGGTTTTCGTGCCCTCGTGACCGAGCAGGTAGACGTAGTTGTCGTTGAGAACGGGAATCTGAACAACATCAAGCATGGCGCACCTCCCCCAACCAAACTGCCTGTAAAGAACGCGGCAGCCCGTATTCGGGCCGCCACGCGCCGTCTTTTCGCTTACCAGCTGCCCGTGTTGGGCATGGACGCCCACGGCTCGGCGGGAGCGAGACGCTCGCCCTTCTGGAGCAGCTCGATGGAGATGCCGTCCGGCGAGCGGATGAAGGCCATGTGGCCGTCCCGCGGCGGGCGGGCGATGGTGACGCCGCCGTCCATCAGCCGCTGGCAGGCGGCGTAGATGTCGTCCACCTCGTAGGCGATGTGGCCGAAGTTGCGCCCGCCGGTGTAGCCCTTCTCGTCCCAGTTCCAGGTGAGCTCCACCTGCGCGTCCTCATCGCCGGGGGCGGCAAGGTAGATGAGCGTGAAGCGGCCCGCCTCGTTCTCGTAACGGCGGATTTCCTTGAGGCCCAGCAGATCACAATAGAAGCGGAGCGATTCATCCACGTCAGACACGCGGACCATCGTGTGCAGATATTTCATACCCATGTTCGTGCCTCCAGTAGGTTACGCGCTGGAACTGCGCCGGGATTTGAGGGCAGCGCCGGGGTGCGCCGCCGGAATGATTTCGCGTCCGGTCCGATGGCCGGACCATTTCGCCGGACAGGATTTGCTGTCCGGTATTAATGACATAAGCTCTGCATTACCAAGACAAAGCAACTGGTGCGAGGCCCATGGCTGTTGATATGACCAACCGCAGTGCGATCCTTCTGGGCGCGGCCGCCCTTGTGGCCGTCGGCTTTACCGCAGGCGGCTATTTCATTGGCGATGGTTTCAAGAACGCGCGGCGGGCGGACAGGTCCGTGACCGTGCGCGGCCTTGCCGAGCGGGACGTGGTGGCGGACATCGCCACCTGGAACATCGCGTACACCTCGGTCGGCCACCAGCTGGAGACCGTGCAGGGCAAGATCGACCGGGACGCGGAGACCATTCGCGCCTTCCTGAAGGGCTATGGCTTCGCGGACGACGAGATGACGACGACCGGCGTCTCGGTGAACCAGTATATCGACAACAGCCCGCACGTGGCCCCGGACCGGCGCACCAACATCAACATCCGCCAGACCATGCAGCTGCGCACCCAGAAGGTGGAAGCGGCCCAGAAGGCCCACGCCGCCATGAGCGAGCTGGTGCGCCGGGGCGTGGTGCTGGAGGGCAACGGCATGCCGGTGGTGTACAGCTTCACCAAGCTGAACAGCATCAAGCCGGACATGATCGCCGCCGCCACGAAGGACGCCCGCGCCGGAGCCGAGCAGTTCGCCAAGGACAGCGACAGCAGCGTCGGCGGCATCAAGCAGGCGAGCCAGGGCTATTTCTCGATCCTGCCGCGCGACGGCGAGAACATGCACGAGAACAGCAGCCCCTACCAGAAGGTGCGCGTGGTCACGACCATCGACTTCTATCTGGAGTGAGCAGCTTTCGAGCAGGGCGCATGCCCTGCGGTTAAGAAAGTGCGACCAATAAAGAACTAAACGGCCTCCCTCCGTCGCTGATCTTGCCCTGATCTTCCGCTCATCCTCCCGGGCGGAACAGGCCCCTCCCGCGCCCGTTCCCCAAGGAGGAAGCGCAGGTTTGCGTGAGTTCAGGCAAGCGGAGGAAGACCATGGCGAACACGCCCAAAGACTGGAGCAGCAGCGGCCAGCCGCCCGTCAACACCACCGGAAACGAACCAGCCGAGAGCAAGGGCCAGAAGCAGGCGCGCAAGGCCGACTTCCGCAACAAGGCCGAGGCGGACAAATCCGAGGCCAAGTGGTTCAACCCGGAGCCGCGCGAGGAAGCCTCCACCGCGCTTCCCGAGACGCCCGGCCAGCCCTATTCCAACACAAACCTCCAGCAGGGCGAAGGCCACCCCGGCGCGCTTGAGGCCGGAGGGGCCAGCGACACCGGCGACAAGAGCCGCAACGTGGAGACGAGCCGCAACGCCGACCGGCTGGAGCCGGGACAGGAGGCCAATCGCGGCCTCGGCGCGGACCCCAACCTCACCCAGAACCGCCGCGCCGAAAGCCGCGACGTGACCCACCTCGGCTCCGCCCCCTATCAGGGCACCGGAGAAGGCAGGACCGAAGGCGCAGGGCTTGAGGCGGGCGAAGGCACGGGGCCCAT
>NZ_DATBUP010000224.1:0-4767 GCF_036515995.1 Pedomonas sp.
GGCCCCTTTGCCTGCCTCCGATCCGAGGGGCTGATCTCGGCCTTCCTCAATGCGCCGTCGTTGGCGCTGAAGAGCACCGCGGCGGTCCGAGGCGGCCTTGAGCAACCGCTCCATGCGGTCAGCCGGCGGGCTTTTTCTTAATGTCGCGAAGGCGCGGGCCATGCGCACATGTCAAGGCATCGGCGCTGCTATTTCCCTGACGCGAGCATCCAACCATACGGGCGTCAAAGCGTTCTAGGGAGAGCAGGCATAGATTCAAGGAGCGTGAAATGCCTCGAGGTGACAAGTCGAGCTACACCGATAAGCAGAAGCGCAAGGCAGAGCATATCGAGGAGAGCTATGAAGAGCGCGGCGTCAGCCACAAGGAGGCCGAGCGCCGGGCCTGGGCAACAGTAAACAAGGAATCCGGCGGCGGCAACAAGTCAGGCTCGGGGCGCGGCAAGCCGGAAAACCACGCGTCCTCTCGCAAGGGCGGGGAGAAGGGCGGCTCGAGCCAGAGCCATGAACAGCGGTCACAGGCTGCCAAGAAGGGGTGGGAGACGCGGCGCAAGCAAGCGCACGGTTGATGCCGTCTCCAACGGTTGCCGTTAAATGACTGATCATCGGGACTGTAATAGCCTGATCGGCAATGCATGCTTGCCCAAGGCAAGTTCTCTGAATCGCAGTCTTCTGAAGGTCCCTCAATAGGGATGTTCCGACGGATGAGCCTTTAGTTTTCGTCTGGGACAGGCTTTCACAGAGAAATTGCGCAAGGCCTAGCTCCGCTGCCATACGTACGGAGAACGGGCAATGCTGCATAAGGATATGATGTGCGGCCGGAACTTTGTCCGGCCGCACAATTTGCTCAGAAAGGGTAAGTCACGCCATAATAGCCATAGACCTGGCGACCATAATCGTGGTTGAAGATCGGCTCGTTGCTGCCTGCATAGCGCGGCGCCTTCTCGAGCATGGTCTTGTCCAGATCAACGACGTAGCCGCCCTGTTCGGTATCGTAGGTCAGGACCTGCCAGGGGAGGGGGTAATAGTCGCTGCCAAGGCCGAACAGCCCTCCGAACTGCAGGACGGCGTACTCCACCTGCCCGGACCGCTTGTCGACCATGAAATTGTAGATCGATCCAAGCTTCTCGCCTTGGCGGTTGTAGACGTCGGTACCTTCCACCTTGTTCGAGGCGATCAGGCGAGTGGTTTCGTCAGTGGCGATTTCGTTTTGTGCCATTGGTCGGCCTCCTTGTGGTTGTCTGTCCTAAACAAACGCAGAGCAAGGCCCAGCTTTCCCTTCAACTGGCTCAACCATCAGGTCCAAGCACCCATTCAGCTGGCCGCTGGTAGGGAAAATACATCCTCGCCTCGGGAGGGTCATATAACGTTGGGTCGCGCGTCAGATCTTCGCCGTTGCATCGGGGAGTAGTGCGGAACATCGCATCTGCCGCGGGTGCAGGCGGCCGGAGACCATGTGTCCGGCGTCGTGTGGACTTGTCCTTCAAATCTTGCTCTCATCAAAATCTAGCAGACGCAGATACCTCCCTAGTATTGGACGGGTACGAAAAAGTTGTCCGGATTAATCTATATATTTTGATTATTTTGGCAGAAATACTGTGTGTCTGCCTACTTCGTGCGTATTATCTCATCGGGGCAAAGTTTATTGGCCAGGGGCATGCAACTCGAGATCGACAGGGAAAATGAGCTGACGCGGCGCTACCGGCGGTGGCGTCCGGCATTGATGTCCTTCTTCCTGAAACGTGTTCGCGATCATGCTGAGGCCGAGGACCTGACACAGGACGTTTTCACACGCGTATTTGGCGGCACTCATGCCGATCCTGAGTTGCAGGCAGGATATGTGTTTCAGGTTGCGTCCAATCTCTTGCGTGATCGGGCGCGGCGCTCGAGAGTCCGTACGGATAGTCGCGATGCGGTTGGCAGTCTGTATGGTCAAGGCGTCGACTGGATCGATCCTGAGAAAATTGCCGCCGCGCGGGATGCCCTCGCAATGCTCGCCGCAGGCCTGGCCGAACTGCCTGAGCGGACCCGCAACATTTTTGTCCTGTATCGTGTTGAAAATATTGAGAAGCAGCTCATCGCAGAGAGCTTCGGAATATCGCGCAGCGCGGTCGAAAAACATGTGGCGCGAGCCATGGTTCATCTGATGGCCCGTGCTAGGAAAGACAGCGAATGATCGAGCCAGATCAAACCACGCCAGGGGAAAGGGATGAATGCGCAGCCCTTTGGTGCATGCGGATCGCAGATGCGCGTCTGGATGCAGGCCAACAGGCTGAGTTCGATCGCTGGATTGCAGCCGATCCCGGAAATGCGCGGGCTTTTGAGGAAGCCGTAGTCATCTGGCAGGGGGTCGATACGATTACCGACGCGCCTGAGATGATCCGGTATCGCGCAGAGGCTGTGGAATCGCTGAGAGAGCTTAATGTCCGGCGCTGGTCACGCGGCACGGAAAGGCGCTGGAACTGGCCCACTGCTGTTGCTGCTTGCTTCGCCTTGATCGCGCTTGCGACGATCCTTCTCCTGCAAGGCGGCACGACCCACTACAGGACGGGTATAGGCGAGCGGCGAGTGGTGTTGCTTGAAGACGGGTCGCGACTGACGCTTGATGCGTCGACCCATGTCGACGTCCGGTTTGAAGAGGAATACCGTCGGCTTGAGCTTGTAGCCGGGCGTGCCAAGTTTGACGTCGCGCACGACCCCTTGCGTCCGTTTAGCGTGCGCGCTCAAGAACATGTGACGGTCGCGACGGGAACTTCTTTCAGTGTCGAGCTGCTTTCAAGTGAGGTGCGCGTCGTGCTTTATGAGGGCCGCGTCGAGGTTGTCGACGGGCCTGAAGAGGCGATGCCACTGGCGTCCAGCAGCTCGCCTAACTCACAGCCGGTTCCAAAGTCTGTGGATCCTGCGTTGGCACTGAGCCCGGGCAAGGAACTGATCGCCTCGACGGTGAGCAGTGCCTCCCGCGTCATCGATGCGGACCTGACGCGTTCTCTGTCCTGGGAATCTGGCCTTCTCAGCTTCGAGGGAGAGCCGCTTGCCGTGGCCGCAGAGCGGATCAACCGATATGCCAAAAAGCGTATCCTGGTGGGGGATAAGCGTGTCGCGTCCTACGGGATCAGCGGTGTCTTTGCAGCAGGCGATGTTGAAGCCTTTGTCGAGGGAGTGACCGCGCTCCATCCCGTCAGCGTGGCGCACGAGCAAGACAAGCTGGTGCTGGTAAGTGCCCGCTGAAATTACAGTCGAAAAAGGGGTGTTGTGTCGTCTCAGGCCTTGGTCGGCCTCTCAAGAAAGTGCCAGGAGTGCCGGACGCCGGAATATCTTGGACTTTGCATATGAGGCTGCGGCCTTGGAGCAGAATATGTACCGCATCAGGATGCGAGATCACGCAGGCTCTGCGTCATACCTTTAGATTGCACCATGAGATAGTGAACAGTGTCAGGGGAACCCATGAAGCGGCTCATCATGTTTGCCATCCTGTCGTCCGGGCTTCTGGGCGCGCATACTGCAAGCGCAACGCTGCCGGACAGCAAGCTGGCGGGTACCGTGATCGTTAAGAAAGGCAGGCAGCTGTCCTGCCGAATTCAGGTGGACGTCACCAATAACAAGGCTGCCGTCGATCTCAGTCCCGGCAGCTTCTTGTGCAACATGGTGTCGTTCAATGGCGGGCCGTACGATATCGAAGTGAGCGAGAATACCGTCAAACTCAAGAATGTCGACGTCAGCACGGCCGTTGCCGGTGGGTGTGTCGGCGACATCGAGGCGGAGTGGGACGGAACCACGCTGACAATCGATACGACATTGCCGCCAAAGACCACGGGCTCGCCGTGCCTGGTCAAGGGCACTGCCCGCTATCAGTGACGCCGCTTTTGATGGCTCGCAACGCTCGCTAATGGCCCTGTTCCGGCAGGGCATGGTAGGGGCAGGCAGTGACGCGCGTGCGTGACATCATCGGGCCCGCCGCCTTGGTGTACTGCAGATAAAATCCAAGAACGTGATTTCCCGCAACTCCCCAAAAGAAAATGATGTTCTGGCCGGGGGCAAGATATTTATCATGAGCCCCCCCCGTTCTGATGCAGAATATATTCCAGATCCGGATGTGGGGTCGCGACCATAGTGCGTAATACCTTCTGAGTGCATGCAGAAAAATATTCGCAGCACTATCAGGGGGGAGAATTTACCATGCGCAGATCTCTGCGAGGGGCGCTCGTATCTGCAACGGCACTGACGGCTATCGCTATCGCCTACTCGGCACAGCCCGTGATTGCGGCCGAGGCAAATGAGCAGCTTTACGACTTCAACATTCCAGCTCAGGATCTCGGTACTGCGCTGAACAGCTTCGCGCGCGCGTCGCGCCAGCAGGTCACCTTCGATCCGGCTGCCGTCCGGGGCAAGCAAAGCGCGCCGCTGACAGGGCGTTTCAGCGCCCGTGCGGGTATCGAGAAGCTGCTGGGCAGCTCGGGGCTCACCGTACGTGTCGGCCAGTCAGGTGTGTTCATTGTCCAGTCTGTCTCGGGGGCAGCAATGGACAACAGTGCGCCGAGTGCGGGCGCGCGCGGCCAGGAAACGACCCTTAGCGAAATCATCGTGACGGCGCAGAAGCGCGAGGAGCGGATCAGCGACGTGCCGATCGCAATCACGGCGCTGACGTCGGAAGGGCTGGACGCTCGCAAGATCGAGGGCGGCTCGGAGTTGCTGCGGGCGATCCCCAACGTCAACTTCTCCAAGAGCAACTTCAGCATGTACAACTTCTCGATCCGCGGGGTCGGGACCAAG
>NZ_DATBUP010000225.1:0-29136 GCF_036515995.1 Pedomonas sp.
CCCGCGCGGGAGAGCGCAGGGCCGGAACGCTTTTGCACACTGAACGCTAGACGACCCTCGTCCCCCCGGCGGGGAACCCTTAAAACCCCTACCCTGACGGCTTGACCGGCCTTGTCACCACGTCCGGCCGCCCTGTGCTCAATAGCGGTGGGCGGGCGCGGTGCTACGTTCGGGCGGAAACGCCCTCATGCAGCCTGCGATGATCACTGCGACGCCTTCCTTCCTCCAGCCGCGACATCGCACGGAGGAAGCCCCAAGATACGCCTCATGCGGGTCAGGAAAGAACGCTCCCTCCCCGGCGGGTGAGCACCTGCTGCTCTGACGAGCAGGCTCATCGCGGTGCTTCCGCCATGGCGTCGCTGCCATCGTCTACCCAAACGCTACCGACTCACTGTCGACAGGGAGAAGATAGGTAATTACCTAGTTAATGTCAAGTTCATTCCTATAAATGCTTGGTTATTACCTATTCATGCAAAGATCCCCAACCGAGGCGCGCAAACAAGCAACCCAACCATAAGAAAAGGGCCGCGCCCTTTGTGCCGGACGCGGCCCTTTGAAACGAAGGGGGTGTGGGGGTTACAGACCCCCACGAAATAACCCGTTTCCCCGCGACTACTGAGCAATCCCCAGATAGCCCAGCTGGGTTGCCTTGAAGATGGTGTGGCAGCGGCCGACCGTGTCCAGCTTGTGCGCGGCGTTCTTGATGTGGAAGCGCACGGTGGCGTGGCTGCGGGAGATGATCATGCCGATCTCCCGGTCGGTCTTGCCGACGGCCGCCCAGTGCAGGCATTCCACCTCGCGCTTGGTCAGGCCGCCGTCGTCCGGCAGCTGGCGCTGGCCGCGGCGCACCTTGGCGTAACCGGCGATGAAGCGGTGAACCAAGACGGCCAGATCATCCGCGTAGGTCTCGTACACGTCCGACAGGTCGTCCCGCGCATCGGAGGGGTAGAAGGCGGCAACGCCGATGCGGGCGAACGGCAGGTGCACCGGCACGATCAGCACCGAGCGGCGGCTGGTCAGCTTCTCCAGGTCGGACGGGTCGATGTTCTCGAGGTAGGGCGAGGCCTGGGGGCCGTAGATGCCCTGCGCGTTCACCCAGAAGGGTTCGCTCTCGTAGCGGCAGGCGCGGATGATTGGAGACATGCGCAGCGCCCGGCCGTTGACCCACCAGCGCTCGCGGGCCTGCCAGCCGAACACCGAGTCGGACAGGTCCCGCCCGTCCTCATCGAGCATGGCGCTGCCGGTCGAGATGTTGTCGAGCGCAGCAACACGAAAGCCGCCCATCGCGGCCGCAGCGTCGCGCATCAGCTCCGCCGCCGGACGAATGTCAGCAACGGTCTGGATGGCGTAACCAAACTGATCCACGAAACTTTTCATGCTTCTCCCCCAGCAACCTGACGCCCGCCCCGGATGCACTCCCGGACGGGCCCTCCACACAGCGCCACCATACGCTCCCTCAACGTCGGTAGCTTCTACTTTCAATAGGATTTCAGGCATTTTTCTACGCAGTCAATAGCTATTTGCCAGAAATAGCCTTTTATCGCGTAGCAACACACCCCCCGAACCACCGCCTTGCCACCTGATGAAAATGCCCTAACGTATTAGATAGGCTGGACAATTGGAGCCTTTACCGATCCGGCGAGGTCGGGTCGGGGCTCTTAAATCTTTTGCTGGTCGCACTTTCTGAGCCGCAGGGTGTTTCACCCTGTGAGAGAGCTGCTCCAGGCCGCCGGGGGGACAGGATGGCCGGCACACCGACGCGCTACCACGGCATGGACGCGCTGCGCGGGCTGGCGATCCTGGGCATCTTCCTGATCAACATCATCGGCATGGGCGGCAGCCTGCACGGCGAGGAGTATCCGCCGCTGCTGGGCTGGACGACCGCCGACCAGATCGCCTGGTGGTTCCAGACGCTGTTCATCGAAGGCACCATGCGCGGCCTGCTCTCCCTGCTGTTCGGGGCCAGCTTCGTGCTGTACCTCCAGCGGCTGGAGGCGAGCGAAGACCTGCCGGAAGAAGACGCCATGGCGCTCTACTACCGCCGCGCCTTCTGGCTGATCGTGTTCGGCATGTTCCACGCCTACGTGCTGATGTGGCCGGGCGACATCCTGTTCATCTACGGGCTGGCCGCGCTGGCGCTCTACCCGCTGCGGGACTGGGAGGCCCGTCGTCTCATCGGCGCGGGGCTCGTCTTCATCTTCGCGCTGGCCTTCCTGATGTGGGCTCCGGTGCATCTGGGCGGCCCGCTGCCCGGCCTGCCGGATGCCGCCGAACACGCCGCGCGGTTCGACAGCGCGTGGGCGCAGGAGCGCGCCGAGCGGCTGGGCGGCTACATGGACAACGCCCGCAAGCTGGCGGCCATCTCCAAGGAATGGAACCTGACGCCCTTCGTTATCTGGTGGGTGGCCGATGCCTTCGCCATGATGCTGATCGGCGCGGGGCTGGCCGGGCGCGGCGTGCTGCAGGGCCTCGCTTCCCGGCGGACCTACCTGCTGCTGGCGCTGGCGGGGTATGGCGTCGGCCTGCCGATCCGCATCTGGCTGGGCTACGAGGCGCAGGAGATCGGGTTCCTGACCGGCCCGGTGGGCGTGACCCCCGGCTATCAGATCAGCCGCTGCGCCATTACCCTCGGGCATGTGGGGCTGTTCTATCTGGTGTGGCAGTGGGTTGCCGCGCGCTACGGCGACACCCGCGTGCTCCGGCCGCTGGCGGCGGTGGGGCGGCTGGCGCTGACCAATTACATCGGCCAGACCATTCTCGGGCAGTTCATCCTGTTCCCCGGTTTCGGCCTCGGGCTGTTCGGCACGCTCGGCTGGGCGGGGCTGCTGCTGCTCGCCGTTGCGGTGTGGCCGCTCCAGCTGGTGCTGAGCACGCTTTACCTGCGCCATTACCGCACCGGGCCGCTGGAATGGCTGTGGCGCTGGCTCACCCGCCTGCCCGGCCGCAAGACATGACGGGGGACATGACGGGGGCAGAACCACCTGAACAGTCGTATTTCGGTGAAGAATGCGGCTGGCGGATTCGCTTCATGCTGCCGGGCGCGCTATAGTCCATTCAAGATAGCAGGCTGCCCGCAACCCGGACGCCGGCGCTGAACCGGACCACCGGGAACGAGAGAAAGGGGAGCTACTCGCAAGGGGAGAAGAACATGGCCTCGTTCGGAACCGGGGAAGCGCGTGTCGTTGCGTTGGTGGGGCCTTATCAATCCGGCAAGACCGCGCTGCTCGAGAGCATTCTCGTTGCGAGCGGGGCTCTCAGCCGGAAGGGCGCGGGCGGCGCGAACACCCGGCTCTACGGAGACACCTCTGCCGAGGCGAAGGCGCGGGCCATGGGGGTGGAGGTGAACATCGCCGAGGCCAGCTACCTTGGCGAGCGCTATGTTTTCCTCGATTGCCCCGGCTCCATTGAGTTCCTGCAGGAAACCATGAGCATTTTGCAGGGCGTGGACGCCGCCGTCATCGTCGCGGAGGCGGATGCCGCCCGCATCCATGCCCTCTCCCCGCTGTTTCAGGCGGTCGAGGCGCTGGGCCTGCCGCGCTTCGTGGTGTTCAACAAGATCGACAAGACCGCCGGCTCGATCCGCGCCGCGAGCGAGGCGCTGACGCAGGTCTCCGCCGCGCCGGTGCTGCTGCGGCACATCCCGCTGCGGGAAGGCGACCAGATCACCGGCTTCGTCGATCTGGCGGCAAGCCGCGCTCATGTGTACCGGCCCGGCCAGCCGTCCGAGGTGGTGGACATTCCGGGCGACGTGCGCGAGCGCTACCTGCAGGAGCGCACCGAGATGCTGGAGAAATTGGCGGACTTCGACGACCAGTTGATGGAAGACCTGCTGAGCGACATCCAGCCCGATCAGGACGCGGTGTTCCGCGATCTGGCGCTGGACGTGCAGCAGGGCAAGATCGTGCCGGTGTTCCTGACCGCCGCAACGCTGGACGAGGGCGTGCGCCGCTTCCTGAAGGCCCTGCGCCACGAGCTGCCGGGCTTTCGCGAAACCCAGCAGCGGCTGGGGCTGACGGCGGAAGGCGGCCCGCTCGGGCTGATCCTGAAGACCTTCCACACCACCCATGCCGGCAAGATCTCCGCCACCCGCATCCTGCGCGGGAGCCTGAAGGAAGGCGACACGGTGGACGGGCACAAGCTGGGCAGCATATTCCGGCTGAGCGCAGGCGCGCCCGAGAAGGTGCCCGGCGCGCAGGCGGGGGATTTCGTCGGCATCGGCAAGCTGGAGGACCTGCACACCGGAGACACGCTCGGCCAGCCGCCGCTGGTGCGCTCCGCCATGCTGCCGCCGGTCTATGCCCTGACGCTGACCGCCACCAACCGGGGAGACGAGGTGAAGCTCTCCGGCGCGCTGGCCAGGCTGGTGGAGGAGGACCCCTCCCTCACCTTCCGCCATGACAGCGAGACCGGCGAGCTGGTGCTGTGCGGCCAGGGCGAGGTGCACCTGAACGTGGCGGTGGAGCGGTTGAAATCCAAGTACGGGCTGACGGTGCAGACGCACCAGCCCCAGACCCCCTACCGCGAGACGATCCGCAAGGGCGTGCGCCACCATGCCCGCCACAAGAAGCAGTCAGGCGGACACGGCCAGTTCGGCGACGTGACCATCGAGGTGCGGCCGCTGCCGCCGGGCTCGGGCTTCGAGTTCAGCGAGACCATCACCGGCGGCGCGATCCCGCGTCAGTACATCCCAGCGGTGGAGGCGGGCGTGCGTGACGGGCTGAAGCGCGGCCCGCTGGGCTTTCCGGTGCTGGACGTGGGGGTGACGCTGGTGGACGGCAAGTTCCACACCGTCGATTCATCAGACATGGCGTTCCAGATCGCCGGACGCATGGCGATCAACGAGGCGCTGCCGGAATGCTCGCCCGTGCTGCTGGAGCCCATCCTTGCTGTGAAACTGCACGTGCCGTCCGGCTACACCGCCAAGGCCAATCAGGTGGTGACGACCCGGCGCGGCCAGATCCTCGGGTTCGACGCCCGGCCCGGCTGGACCGGCTGGGACACGGTGGAGGCGCACATTCCCCAGTCGGAGATGCACGACCTCATCATCGAGCTGCGCTCGCTGACGGAAGGCGCAGGCACCTTCACGGCGGAGTTCCACCACCGCGCCGAGCTTTCGGGGCGGCTGGCGGACAACGTCGTCAAGCAGCAGGCGGCAGAGTAGGACGGAGCCGGGAGGCTCCCCGGCAGGAGGAAGGGGTCAGTCCTGCTGGTCAGGCTTGTGGGAGCGGGAGCCGCGGCGGTCCGCCGCGTCGTCATACCCGCGCCGCGCCGAGATGAACACCAGGGCCATCAGGCCGCCGCCAACCACCAGAGACAGCACCACGCCCGCGATCAGGGCCGTGACGCCATGGCCCGACATCTGCACCACGCCCATCTGCTGCCAGGAGATGACGACGAACACGACCACCGCCGCCAGAAAAGCCAGCAGCGAAGCGACGATCAAGAAACGGCCCACGGCCACTCTCCCCTGGTTCAATACGTGCGTGCGCAAGCGAAGGGCATGACACCCTGCTCGAAAGCTGCTCTAGCCTCACTTCAGGGCCTGGACCATGTCCTCTGCTGTCGCACCGTCCTTCATGCGGCGCAGGTCATGGTAGATCAGCCCGACGACGATGGAGGTGAAGGCCGCCGCGAGGCTGGCAACCACGACGCCGGCAACCATCGAGACGCCAAGCGGGCGGAACAGCACTTCAACAATCCAGCCCAGCAGGAACGAGACGACCCACACGATGATCTGGAAGCTCAGGAGCACCCAGCGATACCCCTCCGTCAACTGGTAGCTCCGGCGCAGGGCCGCCATCACCGACAGGCGCTCCATCACGGCGGCGGGCACGGCCACGTACAGCATGAGCATGGCGATGATGCCCGGCACGACGAACAGCACCAGCCCGAAGCCGGTTATGAAGGCCACCGCCAGCGCGACGAGAATGCCCGGCACGGAAATCTGGATGCCATAGCTGAACAGCGTCCCGAAACCGGGGGCCGCCAGACCGAGCATGTGGCGGAACACGGCATAGAGCAGCGTGCCCACCAGCAGGGCCTGCCCGATGGAGGCCAGCAGCGACCCCAGCAGCAGCGGCCCGGGGTTCTGCGGCAGCTGGCCAGATGTTGGAAACTGCGATTGCAGGAACATTCCCGGCAGGCCGGCCAGCAGAATGGCCAGCAGCAGCGCGCCCGCCAGATTGCGCCCCAGAATGGTGAAGCCACGCTCGATGATGGAGGAAAAGTTAAGTTTTTCAGACATGAAACGTTCCTGCATCAGAACCCAACCGGAAGCAAGGAGGCGCGGCGCAGGGAATCAGACGACACCGCGCCCGGGTGAAATCGAGCGTAAAAATCCGGATTGATCTTTCGTTGCAAGTTCAACGCTTGAGTCGAAATGTCGGTGCCGTGAAAGTGCCGGATGCAATCTCTGAGCGAATCGGCCTCAGGCGAACTGGCGGACCGTCTCGATGAAGCGCTGAACGGAGATCGGCTTGGCGATGTAGGCCTCGCACCCGCCCTCGCGGATGCGCTCCTCGTCCCCCTTCATCGCAAAGGCGGTGACGGCGATGACGGGGATGTGCTTCAGCTCCTCGTCTTCCTTCAGCCAGCGCGTGACCTCGAGGCCGGAGACTTCCGGCAGCTGGATGTCCATGAGGATGAGGTCGGGCTTGTGTTCGCGCGCAAGATCCGGCACGGCGCGACCGTCGCGGGTGCGGATGGTCGCGAACGCGTGGGCCTCGAGAAGGTCGCAGAAGAGCTTCATGTTGAGTTCGTTGTCTTCTACGACGAGTATGGTTTTCGACACGGCCTTCCCCTTGATGGCCCCATGGATCGCTGAATTGATCGCTGACGTCACGCCTCGGCTCGCCATATGAGTAACACCGGGCGTCTTGTTAATCATAGCAAGATTAAGGAACCATCACTAAGAGGGATAGAGGATGTCTTCATCGGAGAAGATCGAGGCGGCCGAAGTGGTGGCCCTGCGCTGCATCGTCGAGATTGCGGGCGATGCGGACCTCGGCCCGCGCTTCCTGACCCTGACCGGGCTCGATGCGGACGGCCTGCGGGAAAGTCTGGGCGAGCGCACCACGCTGGCCGCCGCCCTCGGCTTCCTGCTGGAGCACGAGCCCTCGCTTCTGGCGGTTGCCGGGCGGGCCGGACTTGAGCCAAAAGAGATTGCCGAAGCCGCCGATGCGCTCGGGGCGGCGTATCGGGAGTATTGAGCGGTCACACGCCGAAGACCCGCAGCGCTGAAGGAAAGCAAAGCCGCCATGCCGCGTCCCCTGTTGATTTGCGATTGCGATGAGGTTCTGGTCCAGTTCATTGCACCGTTCGAGGCCTATCTCGGCCGCGAAGGCTATGCCCTCTCGTTCGACAGCCTGGAGTTCACCGGCAACATCCGCCATGTGGAAACCGGTGCGTATCCGGACCGGCACGCCGTGGGCAACATGCTGTTCAGCTTCTTCGAGGCGCATCTGGAAGAGGCCCCGCTGATGCCGGGGGCCGCAGACGCGCTGAAGGCCATCAGCGACGTGGCCGATATCGTCATTCTCACCAACATCGACGAGGAACACCGTGAGCGCCGCGCCAGGGCGCTGGCTGCAGCGGGCATGCCCTACCGGGTGCTGTCCAACCGCGGCCTCAAGGGCAAGGCGGTGAAGGAACTGGCCGCCACCTGCACCGGGCCGTGGCTGTTCGTCGATGACCTGTCGCTGCACCATGAGTCGGTGGCCAGCATCTGCCCGGACGTGAACCGCCTGCATTTCGTGGCGGATCCGCGTGTGCAGCAGCTCGTGCCCGTCTGCGCGGACGCCAACGCCCGTTTCACGACGTGGGACGAGGCCCTGCCGTGGGCCCTCGCCACCCTCAGCCGCTAAGGCCGCACCCATGATCCCAGCCGTCTGCCGGGACTGCCTGACGGACCCGGGAGATCATCCTAAAGGCAGGGCCAGAAGCGGGGCCAACGGCAGGGGCCGCCTGTCCGGCCTCTGCCCTGCCTGCGGCAGCCCGCGTCTGGCCAGCCACCCGGAGCTGGACACCCTCTCCCTTGCGCACATCGACTGCGACGCCTTCTTCGCCGCCGTTGAAAAGCGCGACAATCCGGACCTGCGGGACAAGCCGGTGATCGTTGGCGGCCTGGGCGGGCGCGGCGTCGTCTCCACCGCCTGCTACATCGCCCGCATTCACGGCGTGCGCTCGGCCATGCCCATGTTCCAGGCGCTGAAACTCTGCCCCAACGCGGTGGTGCTGTCGCCGGACATTGGGCGCTACAAGGTGGTCTCGCGCCAGCTGCGGGCGAAGATGACGGCGCTGACGCCGCTGGTCGAGCCGGTCTCCATCGACGAGGCGTTCCTCGACCTGACCGGCACCAAGCGGCTGCACGGCGCATCGCCTGCCCGCGTACTCATGCAGCTGGCGCGCGAGGTGGAGGCGGAGCTGGGCATCACCATTTCCATCGGCCTCAGCTACAACAAGTTTCTGGCCAAGCTGGCGTCGGACATGGACAAGCCGCGCGGCTTCTCCGCCATCGGCCGGGCCGAGGCGCAGACCCGGCTCGCGCCGCTTTCCGTCTCGCGCATCTGGGGCGTGGGTCCGGCAACGCAGGCGCGCCTCGAGCGGGCGGGCATCCGCACCATCGGCGACATTCAGGCCATGCCGCTCGACCGGCTGCTGCGCGCGGCGGGCGAGGACGGCATGCGCCTCTCCCGGCTGTCGCGCGGGGAAGACAACCGGCCCGTCACGCCGGAGCGGGTGCGCAAGAGCCTGTCATCAGAGACCACGCTCTCCACCGACGTGTCAGACCCGGCGGTGCTGGAGCAGCACATCCGGCGTGCCGCCGACACGGTGGCCCGCCAGCTACGCAGTGAAAAGCTGGCCGCCGCCACCGTCACGCTGAAGCTGAAGACGGCGGGCTTCCAGAACATCACCCGCTCCCGCCGCCTCGCCCGCCCCACCCAGACCGCGCGCGACCTGCTGGACATCGCCCTGCCGCTGCTGGCGCAGGAGGCGGACGGCCGCCGCTTCCGCCTTGTGGGGGTGGGCGTTGCCGTCTGCCCGCCGCCCGCCGAAACATCCGAACTCACGCTGGACTTCGGCCCCGCGCCGGGCGCGGCCCAGGGCACGGACAGCAAGAAGCGGCTGAAGCTGGAATCGGCCATGGATGCGGTGCGCGCCCGCTTCGGCTCGACCGTGCTGGGCCTGAAGCCGGGAGCCGCGCCGCCGCGCCCGAGAGGCGGCACGCCGGAGGAGTGAGCGGCTTTCGGCACGAGCCCGCCTTTGAACCCGCCCGCCTTTGAACCTGCCCGGCTCTCATGCGCTGCCCTATCGGGCGCGAATTCGCATGTGGCCCTGCCGGACCCGCTTCCCCCCGGCCCCTGTGTTAACCTATAGATATTCGATGAAAACTTTCAGGAGGATGGCATGAGCGTTGAGCAACGGCTGCGCGATCTTGGACTTAGCCTGCCGACCCCGGCAGCCCCGGCGGCGAACTACGTTCCCTATGTGATCAGCGGCAACCTGCTGGTGATCGCGGGTCAGCTGCCGCTTGGCCCGGAAGGCATCGCCGTGCACGGCAAGGTGGGCGAGACCGTGACCACCGAGCAGGCAACCGAAGCCGCCCGCCTGTGCGCCCTCAATCTCATCGCCCAGATGAAGGCCGCCGTGGGCGATCTGGAGCGCGTGGTGCGCGTGGTGCGCCTTGGCGGTTTCGTGAACTGCGTTGATACCTACGCGGATCAGCCGAAGGTGGTGAACGGCGCTTCCGACCTGATGGTCGAGGTGTTCGGCGACAAGGGCAAGCACGCCCGCACCGCCGTGGGCACGAATTCACTGCCCTTTAACGTTCCTGTGGAAGTAGATGCCATGGTAGAGATCGCCTGATCTTCGGCCTTTTGCCGAACCATCGGGTGAAGTGAGAGTCGAGTAGATAATGTCTACGAAACACCGCCTTCTTCAGGATTACGCTTCTTGGGTCACCTCCCGGCCTTTTGCCCGCGGCGGCGTGGCCGATCCCTCAGCCGGGATCATAGAGCATAGCCTGGGGGCGGTGGAGCGAGCCATCGCAACCGGCCACGGCGTCGTGCTCGAAGCGCAGCTGACCTTCGACAACGACGCCGTGGTGTTCGGCGAGGCCCGGCTCGACCGGCTGACCGGCCTGAGCGGCGAGGTGCGGGAGTACAGCTCCTCGCGGATACAGGCCCTGCAGCTGCAGGGGACGGACGAGACGGTGCAATCCCTCTCCGCGCTGCTGCTGGAGATCGGCGGGCAGGTGCCCGTTCTCATCGATGCCCGGCGGCCGCCCAAGGACCCGCTGCCGCTGTGCTTTGCCATCCGCCGCGCCATGGAGGGCTACGGCGGGCCCATCGGCGTCATCGCGCTCGATCCGCGCATCCTGCGCTGGTTCAAGCAGAACTCCCGCCGCGTGGCGCGCGGGTTCGTCGCCACCAGCCGCAATCAGGGGCTGCCGTGGTGGGCGCGCAACCGCCTGTGGCGGCTCTGGGCCATGTGGCGGGCGCAGCCGGATTTCGTCGCGGTCGATCTCCAGCTTCTGCCCTCGCCGGTTGTCGACCGCCTGCGCGTCCGCAAGCGCAAGCTGCCCGTGCTCGCCTGGACAGTGAGAAGCGAGGCCGACCGCGCCGTCGCCGAGCAGCATGCCGACAATTACATCTACGCCACAGAGGCTGCGAGCCAGCCCGATCTTCCTGCAAGCGCGCCGGTCGAGGACCCGCGCGTGCTCGCCTCCGCCTGAGGGCCGCCGCGCCGTGGCCGCCCTGTCGCTGGAGATCGTGGCCAAGGCCGCCGACATCCCGGAGGCGGACTGGCAGCGCTGCGCAGGCACCGCCAACCCCACGGTCTCCCACAGGTTCTTCGCGGCGATGGAAGAGAGCGGCAGCGCCGTTGCCGGAACCGGCTGGAAGCCGCAGCATCTCGTCGCCCGCACGGCGGACGGCACGATCGCCGGGATTTTGCCCGCCTACCTCAAGTCCCACAGCAACGGCGAATATGTGTTCGACTATAGCTGGGCCGACGCGTTCGAACGCGCCGGGGGCGACTATTACCCCAAGCTCCAGACCTGCGTGCCGTTCACGCCCGTGCCGGGGCCGCGCCTGCTGCTCGCCGAGCCCAAGGCGGGGCCGCTGCTGCTGGCCGCGGCGGCCAGCGCGGTCGAGAACAGCGGGATTTCCTCCGCCCACGCCACGTTCATCGCGCCCGAGCAGGTGACGCTGTTCGAGGACGCGGGCTGGCTGATCCGCACCGATCAGCAGTTCCACTGGCAGAACCGGGGCTATGCCGGCTTTCAGGATTTTCTCGACACGCTCGCCTCCCGCAAGCGCAAGGCCATCCGCAAGGAGCGCGCCGAGGCGCTTGCCAGCGGGCTCGACATCCGCTGCCTGTCAGGCGACGACCTGCGACCGGAGCACTGGGACGCCATGTGGCGGTTCTACCAGCACACCGGCGCGCGCAAGTGGGGCAGCCCCTACCTGACGCGCGACGCCTTCACCCGTCTGGCCGAGACCATGGCCGACCAGACCCTGCTGGTGCTGGCGTTCCGGGACGAGGAACCCATTGCCGGGGCGCTCAACCTCATCGGAGAGGACACGCTCTACGGCCGCTACTGGGGCAGCACCGAGCACTACCCCTTCCTCCACTTCGAGGTCTGCTACTATCAGGCGATCGAGTGGGCCATCCGCCACGGCCTCTCCCGCGTGGAGGCCGGAGCGCAGGGCGAGCACAAGCTGGCGCGGGGTTACGAGCCCACGCCCACCTACTCCGCCCACTGGATCGGCCACCCGGCGCTGCGCCGCGCCGTTGCCGACTTCCTTGACCGCGAGCGCCGGGCCGTGGCGGCGGGCATCGAATACCTCGGGCAGTTCACGCCCTTCCGCCGCGGGCCCTTGGGTGGCGGCGAGACCGAGGGCGACCACGACTGAGCGGCCGCCCGTCTCCGGTCAGTTCCCCAGGCTCGCCAGCCATTCGCGCGCAAGGCGCTGGGCTTCGGCGATATCCGCCGGGGCCATGTCCGCCGCCAGCGCGGCGCGCTCCGCCTGTGCGCCCTTGAGGCCGGCAAGGGCCGCCAGATTGTACCAGCGATGCGCCTCGATGAGGTCGATATCAACGCCATCGCCAAGGGAATAGGCGCAGCCCAGCTGGAAGTAGGCCTGCGCGTCGCCACGGCGCGCGGCGGCCAGAAGGCGTTCGACGGCGGGACTGCGCTGAGGATCGGCTTGGGAAGCGGGCGAGAGGGTTTGAGGGGCAATGGTGGACGCTGTCATCCCGGGCATTGCTCGTCTCCGTTGCTGCATGAGGGAATTCAACAACCGGACGCCACAGAACTCGAGCGGCAGTCGTGCCGCACGTGCAACTTTTCTCTTATGGTTAAGAATAAATGGTTAACGCCGAACCCACCATGTTGCGGCTCGGTCCTTCAGGCCCGGAACTGCCGGGCGACGGGCAGCATAGCCCGCCCTCGAGCCCGCCCCAAGACGGGCCCCGGCAATAACCTGAGTATTTTGCTCAAATGGGCGCAGGGACAGGAAAATATCCTGCCCCTCGCGCCGTCAGCGCGGAAATTAGCGAGGAACTTCAGGCCAGCACGGGCTGCACGGCCAGATTGTCGATGAGCCGGGTAGTGCCGAGGCGGGCCGCCACGAACAGCCGGGCCTCCCGGTCCAGCGCCGGGAGTGGCGCAAGCGAGGCGGCGTCCCGCAGCTCGAGGTAATCCACCTTGGCAAAGCCGGCCTCGAGCAGCGCCTGCGTGCCGGAGGCCAGCGCGGCGGCCACGTCCGCCCCGCCTGCGATCTGATCGCGCACCTGCGCCAGCACGTTCGGCAAGGCGCCGGCGATGGCGCGCTGCTCGGCCGACAGGTAGGCGTTGCGCGAGGACATGGCGAGGCCGTCCGCCTCCCGCACGATGGGCGCGCCGATGATCTCGATGCCCATGTTCAGGTCGGTCACGAAGCGGCGAATGACCGCAAGCTGCTGGAAATCCTTCTCGCCGAAGATGGCGATGTCGGGGCGGGCCATGTTCAGCAGCTTGGTGACGACGGTCGCCACGCCGTCGAAATGGCCGGGGCGGTCATCGCCGCACAGGCCGGAGGAGACGCCCGACACGCTGATGTTGGTGGCGAACCCTTCCGGGTACATTTCCTCAACCGTGGGCAGGAACAGCACGTCACAGCCGGCGCCTTCCAGCATCTGGGCGTCTTTTTCTTCCTGACGCGGATAGCGGCTCAGATCCTCGTTCGGCCCGAATTGCTTCGGATTGACGAAAATACTTGCTACAACACGATCTGCCCTGGCCCTGGCGGCCTCGACAAGCGAGAGATGACCCTGATGCAGCGCCCCCATGGTCGGCACCAGCGCAACACGCAGCCCGGCGCTGCGCCAGTCATTCACCGTCTTGCGCAAATCCGCCACTGTCCGGACAATTTGCAGGCTGTTCATCATTTCGCAACTTCCGCGCCCAACATTGACACCGCCCGCTGTGTCGGCATTAACAGCGGTCAAATCAAGTAGGTTCGTAGCAGGACGCACACATGGCATCGCGCGCGCACATCATCGTACTGGGCAATGAAAAGGGCGGATCGGGCAAATCGACCACCGCCGTTCATATTGCCGTTGCCCTTCTCTACGCCGGTCTTCGCGTCGGCGCGATCGACCTTGACGGACGGCAGCGCAGCTTTGCCCGGTATCTGGAAAACCGCACCAATTACCTGAAGCGGCACAGCCTGAACCTTCCCTCGCCCGAGTCCATCACCTTCATGGACACCACCGAGGAGGAGGATCGCGCCAAGCTGGAAGCCAAGCTGGCCGAGTGGTCGGAGACGATGGACGCCATCATCATCGACTGCCCCGGACGCGACAGCACCCTCTCCCGCGTCGCCCACTCCTACGCGGACACGCTTGTCACCCCGATGAACGACAGCTTCATCGACTTCGACCTTCTGGGTCAGGTGGACGCTGACACGCACAAGGTGACTCGCCCCAGCTTCTACAGCGAACTGGTCTGGCAATCGCGCAAGGGCCGCGCCAAGCGCGACGGCGCGTCGATCGACTGGGTGGTGCTGCGCAACCGTCTGTCGCATCTGGAAGCGCGCAACATGCGCCGCGTGGCGGGCGCGCTGGCCGAACTGGCCAAGCGCATCGGCTTCCGCGTGGTGCCGGGCCTGACCGAGCGCGTGATCTACCGCGAGCTGTTCCCCAAGGGCCTGACGCTGCTCGACCTGCGCAACGTCGCCAAGACCGAGGGCGGCATCACCATGAGCCAGGTGGCGGCCCGTCAGGAAGTGCGCGACCTGCTGATGGAGCTGAAGCTGCCGATGCTCGACGCGGACGGCAAGTTCATCGCCGCCCGGTCCGCAGCCATTGAGGCGCAGGAGAGCGGCGCGGAAGAAGCAAACTCCGAAGCCTCCGCCGCAGACACGCCCGAAACCGCAGCCGATCCGGCCGCTGCCGCACCCTTGCTGGTGTAAGGCGGCGTCATGGCCTGGTTGCTGCTGGGCATCATCGCGCTCACCCTGCTCTGGGCTGTGGGCCGATGGGGCATCAACACATCCCCGCGCAACCTGCGCTGGACCGGGCTGGCCATCCTTGCCTTCCTGTGCCTCGTCACCGCCGTCTTCCTCGCCGTTCGCGGCCAGCTTGGCGGCGCGGCAGCCTTTGCAACCGGCGCAATGGCCCTATATGGGCGATATCGTTGGATTAAGGGAATATTCGACCGGATCGCAGGGATCGGCGGCGCTGCCAGCCGCGGCAATACCGGCCATGGAGGGACTAACCGCGGCAACGGCGGGCGCGCCCGCAACGCCTCCGTGGCGAGCGAGGATGAAGCCCGGGCGGTGCTGGGCCTGAAGCCGGACGCGGACAGGGAGGCGGTGCTTGCCGCCCACAAGCGGCTGATGCGGCTGGTTCATCCCGATCGGGGCGGCACGGACTACCTTGCCGCCAAGATCAACCAGGCACGGGATATCCTGTTGGAACGGATCGATAATCACTGATAATCCTGCGCGGGCTAACTTTCGGAGAGCTTCAGGCATGGCGCATCAGTTTCACCCCACCACCCTTCGCGAATACGACGTGCGCGGCATCGTCGGCGAGACGCTGACGGAAGACGACGCCCGCGCGCTCGGCCGGGGCTTCGGCACCCGCGTTCGCCGTGCCGGGGGGCGCAAGGTCGCGGTGGGGTATGACGGCCGCCTCTCCTCCCCCATGCTGGAAGCCGCGCTGGTGGGCGGCCTCACCTCGGCGGGCGTGGACGTGGTGCGCATCGGCCTTGGCCCCACCCCCATGCTCTACTACGCAGTTCACGCGCTCGGCGCTGACGGCGGCATTCAGGTGACCGGCTCACACAACCCGCCCAACTACAACGGCTTCAAGATGATGCTGGGCCATGCGCCCTTCTTCGGCGCGGACATTCAGGACCTGGGCCGCATGTCCGCCGAGGAGGACTGGGAGGACGGCGCAGGCACGTCCGAGCAGGTCGACATCATGGACCAGTATGTGGACCGCCTGCTGAAGAACTTCGACGGCGGCGCCTACAACATCGCGTGGGACGCGGGCAACGGCGCGGCCGGTCCGGTGGTCGAGAAGCTGGCCGCGCGCCTGCCCGGCCGCCACGTGCTGCTGTTCACGGACGTTGACGGCACCTTTCCGAACCACCACCCGGACCCGACGGTCGAGGCCAACCTTGCCGACCTGCGCGCCGCCGTTGCCAACGAGAAGCTGGACTTCGGCCTTGCCTTTGACGGCGACGGCGACCGGATCGGCGCGATCGACGGCGAAGGCCGGGTGATCTGGGGCGACCAGCTGCTGGCGATTCTGGCGGAGGACGTGCTGAAGGCCGTGCCCGGCGCCACCATCATCGCCGACGTGAAGGCCAGCAAGGCGCTGTTCGACCGCGTCGGCGAGCTGGGCGGCCAGCCGCTGATGTGGAAGACCGGCCACTCGCTCATCAAGGCCAAGATGAAGGAGGTGGGCAGCCCTCTGGCTGGCGAGATGAGCGGCCACGTCTTCTTCGCGCATGACTACTACGGCTTTGACGACGCGCTCTACGCCGCCATCCGCCTCATTCAGGCGACCCACCATCTGGGCGGCAACCTGACCGCGCTGCGCGGCAACATGCCGGACATGATCAACACGCCCGAGATGCGCTTCGGCTGCCCCGAGGAGCGCAAGTTCGCCGTGGTGGCCGAGGTGCTGGACCGCCTGCGCGCGGAAGGCGCGAAGGTGGACGAGACCGACGGCGCGCGCGTCACCACCGAGGACGGCTGGTGGCTGCTGCGCGCCTCCAACACGCAGGCCGTGCTGGTGGCCCGCGCCGAGGCGGAAACGCCCGAGGCGCTCGAGCGGCTGAAAGGCACCATCAACGCCCAGCTCGGGGCCAGCGGCATCGAGCCGGTCGAGGCCAATCACTAAGGCCGCGCTGAATCCGGTTGCTACTGGAGGTTGAAACGGGCGCGACACGCCCTGCTCGTCTTCATGCCACACCCAGTCCTTACATTTCACCGCATCAAGCAGCCCGGCCTCTGGAAACAGGGCCGGGCAATCTCCATCTAGGACGCGTGGCCCTGCACCTGCCGCACCGTGGCGAAATCTGCGGCGGCAGACCGCGGGGGATGCTGCATGACGGGAGGTTGCTCTTCCGGTGCCGCCCCGGGTTGATTATCATAAGAATGAAAGCGAAAAGCGTCGCGGACGCAGCGGCTGGCCAACCGGTTGCTTGAAAGCTATGCCTGAGACACTGCACGACGTGAGAGCCATGATTGAAGCTGACTGGACAAAGGACGGATACATCCACATGGGCCCCGACTCAGACCGGGACCATGAGGACGACGGCCAGGCTGGCACCGGCGTCATCGCTCAAACGAAGACGCGGACCCGCAAGCCGTCGATGTACAAGGTCTTGATGCTGAACGACGATTACACGCCGATGGAATTCGTCGTTCACGTTCTCCAGCACTTTTTCCGCATGTCGGCGGAGGACGCCACCCGGGTCATGATGCATGTGCATCAGCGCGGTGTCGGCGTGTGCGGCATCTTCACCTACGAGGTCGCCGAGACCAAGGTGAACCAGGTGATGGACTTCGCCCGCAAGCATCAGCATCCGCTTCAGTGCACGCTGGAAAAGGCCTGAGGTTTTCCGGGCCCCGCCGGGTCGACAAGGACACAGCATAGCCTTGGGGCATAGCCTTGGGCGGGTCACCCCGGCGATGCCGCCTGCCGAATCGGCCGAACGGCTGACGCGCCCGCCATGCCGGAATAGGGCAGAACAGGTGCCGCAATCGCCTGCGGAACGGCTGTTGGCGGCCCCGATACGGTGTGCGGCTGATCCCCCGTCCAGGCTGGTTTCATCGCGGATTCGCGTCTGCCGCGCATAGCCCCCCTTGATTGCGGGCCGATCTAGACCGATCTTTTCCCTTAGAAGCGGATCAGCGCCCAACCCGCGATGATCCAGCGGGAGTAAATGAATGCCGTCGTTCTCAAAACAGCTTGAACAGACTTTGCACAAGGCGCTGGCCGAGGCTGGCTCCCGTCGTCACGAGTACGCGACGCTCGAGCACCTGCTCATGGCGTTGGTTGACGATCGGGATGCGGCATCCGTTATGCGGGCCTGCGGTGTGGACATGGACGACCTGAGCCATCAGATCGCCCATTACCTCGACACCGAACTGGACTCGCTGCGATCGGAGGACGCGCTGGACCCTACTCCCACCGCCGGTTTCCAGCGGGTGGTGCAGCGGGCGATCCTGCATGTCCAGTCTTCCGGCCGGGAGGAGGTGACGGGCGCGAACGTGCTGGTCGCCCTGTTCTCGGAGCGGGAGAGCCATGCCGTCTATTTCCTCCAGCAACAGGACATGACCCGCCTGGATGCGGTCTCGTTCATCTCCCACGGCATCGCCAAGGTGCAGGGCATGACCGAGCCCCGCCGCGTGCGCGGCGCGCAGGAAGAGGGCCAGTCCGAAGAGCAGAAGGGCGCGAAGGGCCAGAAGCAGCAGAAGGCGTCTGACTCGGCGCTCAAGCAGTTCTGCGTCAATCTCAACGACAAGGCCCGCACCGGCAAGATCGACCCCCTGATCGGCCGTGCCGCCGAAGTCGAGCGCACCATTCAAATTCTCTGCCGCCGCTCCAAGAACAACCCGCTGTACGTGGGTGATCCGGGCGTCGGCAAGACCGCCATCGCCGAGGGTCTTGCCCGCAAGATCGTCGAGGGCGATGTGCCCGACGTGCTGATGGATGCGGTCATCTACGGGCTCGACATGGGCGCGCTACTGGCCGGCACCCGGTATCGCGGTGACTTCGAGGAGCGGCTGAAGGCCGTCGTCTCCGAACTGGAGGCGATGCCGCACGCCATTCTCTTCATCGACGAGATCCACACCGTCATCGGCGCGGGCGCAACCTCGGGCGGGGCGATGGACGCCTCCAACCTGCTGAAGCCCGCCCTGTCCTCCGGCTCGATCCGCTGCATCGGCTCCACCACCTACAAGGAGTTCCGCAGCCACTTCGAGAAGGACCGGGCCCTGCTGCGCCGCTTCCAGAAGATCGACGTCAACGAGCCGTCGCTGGAAGACACGGTGAAGATCATGACCGGCCTGAAGCCGTACTTCGAGAGCCACCACAAGGTGAAGTACACGGCGGAGGCCATCAAGTCGGCCGTCGAGCTTTCGGCCCGCTACATCACCGACCGCAAGCTGCCGGACAAGGCCATCGACGTCATCGACGAGGCCGGCGCCTCGCAGATGCTGGTGCCTGCGCCCAAGCGCAAGAAGGTGGTGGGCGTGAAGGAGATCGAAACGGTCGTCGCCAAGATCGCCCGCATCCCGCCCAAGTCCGTCTCGACGGACGACAAGAAGACCCTCGCCAACCTGTCTGGCGACCTGAAGCGCGTGGTCTTCGGGCAGGACAAGGCCATCGAAGCCCTTGCAACTGCCATCAAGCTGGCCCGCGCGGGTCTGCGCGAACCGAACAAGCCCATCGGCTCCTACCTGTTCTCCGGCCCCACCGGCGTCGGCAAGACGGAGGTCGCCCGCCAGCTCGCCGCCCTCATGGGTATCGAGCTGATCCGGTTCGACATGTCGGAGTACATGGAGCGCCACTCGGTCAGTCGCCTCATCGGCGCGCCTCCGGGCTACGTGGGCTTCGATCAGGGCGGCCAGCTGACCGACGCGGTCGACCAGCACCCGCACTGCGTGCTGCTGCTCGACGAGATCGAGAAGGCGCACCCGGACCTGTTCAACATCCTCCTGCAGGTGATGGACAACGGCAAGCTGACCGACCACCACGGCAAGACCGTGGACTTCCGCAACGTCGTCCTCATCATGACGACCAACGCGGGCGCGTCGGAAATGGCGAAGGAAGCCATCGGCTTCGGCCGCGGCACCAAGGAAGGCGAGGATGAGGAAGCGATCAAGAAGCTGTTCGCGCCGGAGTTCCGCAACCGTCTGGACGCCATCGTGCCGTTCGATTACCTGCCGCCGGAAGTGGTGTCCCGCGTGGTCGAGAAGTTCATCCTCCAGCTGGAAATGCAACTGGCCGAGCGCAACGTCCACATCTCGCTGACGGACGAGGCCAAGGCGTGGCTGACCAACCGCGGCTACGACCGTCTCTACGGGGCGCGGCCGATGTCCCGCCTCATTCAGGAGGTCATCAAGAAGCCGCTGGCGGAGGAGCTGCTGTTCGGCAAGCTGGCCAAGGGCGGCGAAGTTCGCGTTCACCTGAAGGACGACAAGATCGGCTTCGAGATCGTGCCGTCAGCCCCGCCTCCGGGCGGCAACGCCAAGGGCCGGGCCCGCAAGCCGAAGGTGGACGCCTGATCTTGCTTCTCGACAGGAAGCAAACTGAAGCGCGGGGGACACCGTTCCCCGCGCTTTTTTCTTGGGAATTGAAACGGCTTCGCACCGTCAATTCTACTTAATATCCGATTAACCTAGATGCAAAACATTAGGTCAGATCAAGAAGAGTGACTGACCAGCGGCCAGGTGAGTGAAATCCCGCGCTGAAAACACCCATTATACTTCTGTTCAGCCGAAAGACATTTAACTCTGCCTTCGTTCCGTCTATTGACGGGAGACAGTCTGGAGCCCTGCTCCCCGCCGCGTTCCCCAGAGAGTAATCATGGTCAAACGTAAATCCGGTCACGACCCCTTGCTGGCAGTGGCAACGCCGCGCGGCCATCAGGCGGCCTCGCTGCTGGATTACGTGATCTATGAGCGCGGGCTGGAACTGGGCGCGGCCACGCCTGAGCCGCGCGCCACGGACGCCAGGGCGCTTTACACCCTGATCGTTCAGGCCATGACGCTGGACACCGGCCACAAGGGCCTGCGCCCGGTGGTGCCGCCCGATCTGGCGGTTTCGCTGGACACGCAGGCGCTGGCGCACGTCCTGCGCACCACGGCCCTGCACTTCAAGACGGAAAAGCCGCTGACGGTCACCCTCGGCGTCTCCGGCAACCGGCTGCGCCTCCAGTGCAAGTCTGCCGCCTCGAAAGCGATCGAGGACAGCGAGGGCCTGCGCGCTCAGCTGGAGAAGTCCCTGGCCATTCTGGGGGCGGAGCTGGACCTAGATCCGCTGACGCCAAGCAGCATCACCATCCAGCTCACCCTGCCGAAGAAAACGCGCGCACCGAAGCGCTGACCCCGCCGCTCACTGCTTCCCTGCATGACAACCTTCAGGCCTGCCTGCGCGTTTGCGCAGTTTGTCCGCATTAACCGGCAAGCGCCGCGAGGGAGGCAGGCATGGAACAGATTGGCATCGGCACATCCGGGCTCAAGTCCTCGCGCGTAGGGCTGGGCACCTGGGCCATCGGCGGCTGGATGTGGGGCGGCACGGATGAAGCCCAGTCCATCGCCACCATCCAGTCCGCCATCGAACGCGGCGTCACGCTCATCGACACTGCCCCCGTGTACGGCTTCGGCCGGTCGGAGGAGATTGTCGGCAAGGCGCTGGCCGAGGGTGGCCTGCGCGAGCGCGCCGTCATCGCCACCAAGCTCGGCCTCAACTGGAAGGACGGCAAGGTCTACCGCGATTCCCGGCCCGAGCGCATCCGGCAGGAGGTGGAAGCCTCTCTGCGCCGCCTGCAAACCGATGTGATCGACCTCTATCAGGTGCACTGGCCCGATCTGGAAACGCCGATCGAGGACACCGCCCGGGTGCTCGCGGACCTTCGGCGGGAAGGAAAGATTCGCGCCATTGGCGTCAGCAACTACTCGCCAGCGCAGATGGATACCTTCCGCGCCGCCGCCACGCTCGACGCCGTGCAGCCGCCCTACAACCTGTTCGAGCGCGAGATCGAAGCGGACGTGTTGCCCTATGCAAAGGAGAACGGCCTCACCGTTCTCAGTTACGGCGCGCTGTGCCGGGGCCTGCTTTCCGGGCGGATCACGGCGGAAACCGAGTTTGAAGGCGATGACCTGCGCCGCAGCGATCCCAAGTTCCAGCAACCCCGGCGGAACCAGTATGTGGCGGCCATGCGCGAGCTGGACGCACTGGCGCGGGCGCGGTTCGGCAAGTCCGTTCTGGCGCTGGCGGTGCGCTGGGTGCTGGATCAGGGGCCGACCATCGCCCTCTGGGGCGCGCGGCGGCCTGACCAACTCGATCCGGTCAAGGATATTGACGGCTGGCAGATCGATGACGACACCCGCCGCGAGATCGATGCCATTCTCAACCGCTGCATCACGGATCCGGTGTCCCCCGCCTTCATGGCCCCGCCCGAAAAGCGCCCCGCCGATATGAACACGCAGGCGGTGGGCTAGGCGTTAGTGGCCGTAAACGGCCTTGGGATCGTAGGACTTCTCTTCAACCCGCTCCAGCGTCGGGGTCTTGTCGCCCAGCGGGCCGGCACCCACCGGCACGGCGCGGTAGAAGCAGCCCGGATAGCCCACGTGGCACTGGCCCTGCCCGTGCACGTCCACCTTCATCCACACCGCATCCTGATCGCAGTCCACGCGCAGCTCCACCACGTGCTGCACATGGCCCGAGGTGCCGCCCTTCAGCCACAGCGCCTTGCGCGAGCGGGACCAGTAGTGCGCCTGCCCGGTCTCAATGGTCTTCTGCAGCGCCTCGGCGTTCATGTGCGCGACCATCAGCACCTCGCCCGTCGCTGCGTCGGTGGCAACGGCGGTGATCAGGCCCTGCGCATCGAAACGCGGCGCAAGCGTCGCGCCTTCCTCCTGCTCATGGGTCGGCAGGCTGGTTGCGAACATGGGCGGACTCCTTCAATTCTGAACGCCTGCCCCTAACAGCAAAAAGCCCGCCGTGAAAGGCGGGCTTTGAGCATGCAGGGGAGCGGGCCTTCTGCGAAACCTCAATACCCCCGGATCAGCTCGAGGAAGCGGCGTTCATAGCGTTCTTCCTTGAACACGCCGGTGAAGCGCGTGGTGATGGTGGCCACGTCCGGCTTGTGCACGCCGCGGGTGGTCATGCACTGGTGCTTGGCGTCCACGAGCACGGCGACGCCGCGCGGCTGCAGGCCTTCCATCAGCGCGTTGGCGATCTGGGCGGTCATGGTTTCCTGCGTCTGCAGGCGCTTGCCGAAGATCTCGACCACGCGGGCGATCTTGGAGATGCCCACCACCCGCTTGTTCGGCAGGTAGGCGATGTGCGCCTTGCCGAGGATGGGGACCATGTGGTGCTCGCAGTGCGATTCGAGGGCGATGTCGCGCAGCATGACGATGTCGTCATAGCCTTCCACTTCCTCGAACGTGCGGTTCAGCACGGCCAGCGGGTCTTCGTTGTAGCCGCAGAAGAATTCCTCATAGGCCTTCACCACCCGCTTGGGGGTGTCGAGCAGGCCTTCGCGGTTCGGATTGTCCCCGGCCCAGCGCAGCAGCGTGCGGACCGCCGCTTCGGCCTCCTCGCGGGAGGGGCGGTCCATGATGTCGTCGCCCGGTTCGAACAGCCGCTCCAGATCGGCGTTTTCAAGGCGAACATCCATCTGCAAATCCTTTCATGCCACGAGCCATTTCAGCCACGGAACGGGGGGGTTCGGCTACGCAAGCCCGTCCCATAAACACATACCGAAATGTCAGAGATCTCTCGTTGTTTAACCGATAACGGCGTGCCGCCACGCCTCGGCGACACGCTCAAGATAAGGAATCGGTGCGTTCTCACAACCCCCAAACGCCGGAAACACTCCGTCCAGCGGCAAAACCTGCCATTTGGAAGGGATGCAAATTGCACCCGGGGCCTGGTTTCCTATATGCAGTCTGCGGACGCATGGCAGCCATGCGCAAGTCAAGCCAGACTTGGCGGCAATTCACAGAGGACAAAGCGGTTCGAGGCCGCTATAGACCCGCTGAAACAGCGGAGTGCGCAAGCACCCCGCCCCACTGCGTTGCCCTGAACCTACCTCCGGGCCAATTGTAAGGGATCTGCGATGAGCCAGTCTCTCGCCAATTATTCGACGAACCCGTTCGATGACGACAAGCTTCGTGAGGAGTGCGGCGTGTTTGGCGTCTATGGTGCCGAAGGCGCGGCTGCCATCAGTGCGCTTGGGCTTCACGCCCTCCAGCATCGCGGCCAGGAGGCTGCGGGCATCACCTCCTTCGACGGCAAGGGCTTCCACACCCACCGGGCGATGGGCCACGTTGCCGGGAACTTCGACCGGCAGGACGTGATCGAGCATCTGCCGGGCTCCACCGCCATCGGCCATGTTCGCTACTCCACCACCGGTGAGGTCTCGCTGCGCAATGTGCAGCCGCTCTTCGCCGAACTGGCCAGCGGCGGCTTCGCCGTCGCCCACAACGGCAACCTGACCAACGCGGGCACCCTGCGCCGCGAGCTGGTCCGCCAGGGCTCGATCTTCCAGTCCACCTCGGACACCGAGACGATCATCCACCTGGTCGCCACCTCCAGCTACCGCACCCTGCTCGACCGCTTCATCGACGCGCTGCGCAAGATCCAGGGCGCATACAGCCTGATCTGCCTCACCTCCGAGGGCATGATCGCGGTGCGCGACCC
Organism: Pedomonas sp.; assembly: GCF_036515995.1. Taxonomy (NCBI): domain Bacteria; kingdom Pseudomonadati; phylum Pseudomonadota; class Alphaproteobacteria; order Sphingomonadales; family Pedomonadaceae; genus Pedomonas; species Pedomonas sp. The sequence continues at coordinate 23,938 of NZ_DATBUP010000225.1, forward strand.
GCTGGGCATCCGCCCGCTGGTGCTGGGCCGCCTCAACGACGCCTACATCGTGGCCTCCGAGACCTGCGCGCTGGACATCGTCGGCGCGACCTTCCTGCGCTCGCTCGAGCCGGGCGAACTGGTCGTCATCTCCGAGCGCGGCCTGGAATCGCACAAGCCGTTCCAGCAGACCCGCGCCCGTCCGTGCATCTTCGAGCACGTGTACTTCGCCCGCCCCGACTCCATCTTCGACGGCCTCTCGGTCTATGAGATCCGCAAGCGCATCGGCGCGCAGCTGGCCATCGAGAGCGGCGTCGAGGCCGACATGGTGGTGCCGGTGCCCGACAGCGGCACCCCGGCCGCCATCGGCTACGCACAGGCCTCCGGCCTGCCGTTCGAGCTGGGCATCATCCGCAGCCATTACATCGGCCGCACCTTCATTCAGCCGGGCGACCACATCCGTCACCTCGGCGTGAAGCTGAAGCACAACGCCAACCGAGCCCAGATCGAGGGCAAGCGCCTCGTGCTGATCGATGACTCGATCGTGCGCGGCACCACCTCGGTCAAGATCGTGCAGATGCTGCGCGACGCCGGCGCTGCCGAGGTGCACATGCGCATCGCCAGCCCGCCGACCCGCCACAGCTGCTTCTACGGCGTCGACACGCCGGAGCGCTCCAAGCTGCTGGCCGCGCAGATGGATATCGAGGCGATGACCAAGTACATCCGCGCCGATAGCCTTGCGTTCCTCACCATCGACGGCCTCTACCGCGCCGTGGGCGAGGATGCCCGCACCAACACCGCGCCGCAGTACTGCGATGCCTGCTTCACCGGCGACTACCCGACACGCCTTGTCGACCGCGAGGATGTCGAACAGCCGAATCAGCTGGCCCTTCTGGCGGAGCGGGTGATTTGACGAAGCCTCTCGAGAACCGGAAACCCTTGCAGGATCGTCTGGCGCTTGTCACCGGCGCCAGCCGCGGCATCGGCGCGGAAACCGCCATCGCTCTGGCAAAGGCCGGCGCGCACGTCATCCTGACCGCCCGCACCGAAGGCGGCCTGACGGAGGTCGAGGAGAAGATTCATCAGGCGGGCGGTACCGCGAGCATCGCCCCGCTCGACCTGATGAACCCGGACCAGATCGACGGCCTTGCCCAGCATGTGGCCGGGCGCTGGGGCAAGCTGGACATCCTCGTGCTGAACGCGGGCCAGCTGGGTACGCTCTCGCCGCTCTCCCACACGCCGCTGAAGGACTGGGAGCGGGTGATGGCGGTCAACCTGACCGCGCCGTTCCGCTTCCTGCGCGCCTTCGATGGCCTGCTTCGCCAGAGCGACAAGGGCCGGGTGATCGGCATCTCCTCCTCCGTCGCCACCCAGCCGCGCGCTTACTGGGGACCCTATGCGGCCTCGAAGGCAGCGCTGGAGAACCTGCTCGACTGCTACGCCGACGAGGTGGCGAACATCACCCCGGTGCGCGTCGCCGTCGTCAATCCGGGCGCAACGCGCACCAACATGCGCAAGTCCGCCTTCCCCGGCGAGAACCCGGAAACTCTCAAGACCGCCGATGTTGTGGCGCGCTCTCTGGTTGATTTGCTTGTGCAGGATTTCGAGACCAGACAGCGTCTGAGCGTCACACAAAAGGCCTGATCATTTGACCCGCACCCTGCGCTCTGTCCTCGCCGCCGCCCTTGTCGGCGTCCAGCTTCTCGGCTTTCAGGCACCCGCCGCATTTGCGGAAGCCTCGGGCCGGGTAGATGCCGGAGCGGGAGCGCGGGCCGGGGCAGAAGCCAAGGTACAGGAGCGCTTCGCCACCCCTGCCCTCTGGGTGCTGCGGGACGAAGACACCACCATCCACATCTTCGGCACCTCCCACATGCTGCCCGAGGGCGTGAACTGGCTGCACGGCCCGGTGCGCCGGGCCTTCGATCAGGCGGAAACGCTGGTGCTGGAGATCGTGCAGCCTGACGATCCCGCGCAGATGCGCCCGATGGTCATGCGCCTCGGCTTCAATCCGAAGGGCGTCAGCCTCTCCAGCCAGCTGCCCGCGCCACTGCGCCAAGAGATGACGCGCGCCGCCTCCCAGGTCGGCCTGCCCATGGCCGCGCTGGAGCCGCTGCGGCCCTGGCTGGCCGCCACCACCATTTCCGTTGCGGGTCTTCAGGGCCTTGGCCTCAACTCCGAACGCGGCGTCGAGCAGGTTCTGGCGGCCCACGCCAAGGCCAGCGGCAAGAAGATCGGCGGTCTGGAGACGCCCGAGCAGCAGTTCGGCTTCCTCGCCTCGCTGCCGCTGGAAGATCAGGTGGCGCTGCTGCGCTCCTCCATCCGCGATCTGGAAAGCTTCAAGTCCGAGGCCAAGGCGCTGATGGCCAGCTGGATCACCGGCGACATCGAGACCGTCGGCGCGCTGATGAACGAATCGCTCAAGGATTCGCCCAACCTTGCCCGCGTGCTGCTGACCGAGCGCAACGCCCGCTGGGCCACCTGGGTCAGGGATCGCATGGACGAGCCCGGTCACGTCTTTCTGGCCGTGGGCGCAGGCCACCTGGCGGGTCCGGACAACCTCATCGGGCTCCTGGAACAGAAGGGCTTCAAGGTGGAGCGGGTCGCCCCCGCCTCGTTCGCAGCGCGATAACCCCCCATATCAATTCTTGATTTTTACGAATTATTTCAATGGCGGCAATTTTTACCGCTTGAATTCGTCGTTAAAAATGGCAGAAAAGCCGCGATTTCATCGGGCCTCCGCCGGATCGTCGCTGCAATTCAAAATCCGCGCGAGAGGGCCCAAAGGTTTCGCACCGGCTTTTCCTCCCCATGGAACCGGATGCAAGACTGGCTGCGGTTGCCTGTATCAGGCCCGCAGCCTTTTTTTTGCCTGCCCATGATGAGACTCCCCGGAATCAGATCCTGCCCGCGATCAAATCCGGCAACTCACAGCCAGCCCGCCAGTTCGCGCCGCACCAGCGTTTCCAGCACCGCCATGCCGCCCTCGCTGGCGTTGAGGCAGGGGATGTAGCTGAACGCCTCCCCGCCCGCGTGCAGGAACAGCTCCTTGTTCTCCACCGCCAGCTCATCCAGCGTCTCGATGCAGTCCGCCGAGAACGCCGGGGCCAGCACGGCCACGCTTCTGACGCCCTTTGATGGCAGCGCCGCCATCACGTCGCTGGTGTAGGGCTTCAGCCACTCCGCCTTGCCGAAGCGGGACTGGAAGGTGACGGTGAACCGCTCCGCCGGCCAGCCGAGGGCCTCGCGCATCAGCCGGGCCGTCTTCTGGCACTGGCAATGGTACGGATCGCCCAGATCGAGCGTGCGGCGCGGCATGCCGTGGAAGGAGGCAACCAGATGGTCCGGCGTGTAGCCGAGCCCGTCAATATGCGCCCGCACGGACTGGGCCAGCGCCTGAATGAAGGCCGGGTCGTCATGGTAGGGCGGCAGGTAGCGCACCGTCGGCTGCCAGCGCATCTCGCGCAGGGCATCGTTCGCCTTGTCCACCGCCGTGGCCGTCGTGGCACCGGAATACTGCGGATAGAGCGGCGCAATCAGGATGCGGTCGCACCCGGCGGCCTTCAGCCGGTCCAGTTCCACACGGATGGCGGGATTGCCATAGCGCATGGCCCAGCCCACCATCACCCTGTCGCCCAGCAGGTGCTGCAGACTGATCGCCTGCGCCTCGGTGATGACGCGCAGGGGAGACTGGTTACGCTCCTTGTCCCACACCCGCTTGTACCCTTCCGCCGTCTTGGACGGGCGCAGCGTCAGGATGATGCCCTGAAGGATCGGCTGCCACACCAGCCTGGGGATCTCCACCACGCGCGGGTCTGACAGGAATTCCGAAAGATACCGGCGGATGGAGCGGTAATCCGTGCCGTCCGGCGTGCCCAGGTTCACCAGCAGCACGCCGATGCGCCCGTGCGCCACCTGCGGGTGGCCGGCGGGAGCCGGGCCGGAAGCCGGGTTTGCAGTCTGGGCAGGGACAGGGGCGGGCTGGGCCATGTCTAACCTCTGAATAACACGCAGATACGGGATGGCGGGGGCGGCACACAGCCACCGCCGATCCGGCGCGCTTGTATCACGCCGCGCGAAGGCCCGCGCCTCTATTTCCGCCAAAGCGTACCGCTTTTAACGCTTCTTCTTGGGAGTCGCCTTCTTCTTCTTTGCCGCGGCTTCTTCCTTGGCGGCCTTTTCCTTCGCCGCCTTCTCCGCCGCGGCCTTCGCCTTGGCGGCTTCCGCCTCGGCCTTGGCCCTGGCCTCGGCCTCCGCCTTCAGCTTCTCCAGCACCTCCGGTGGCCAGAGTTGCTGGGTGCCGACCGGAAGCTGGCGGATGCGCGTGCCGGTGACAGCGGCAATGGCGTTGGTGACCGCAGGCGCGATCGGCGGCACGCCCGGCTCGCCGACGCCGCCCGGCTCCGCCGCCTTGGCGTTCAGGATCTCCACCTCGATCTGCGGGGACTCCGCCAGTGTCAGCAGCGGGTAGCCATCGAAGTTGGTCTGCTCGGACTGGCCGTCGGCAAACGTGATCTGGCCCAGCAGCGCCGCGGAAAGGCCGAAGAGGATGCCGCCTTCCATCTGCGCCCGCACGGTGTCCGGATTGATGACCCGGCCGCAGTCCACGGCGCAGAACACCTTCAGCACCCGGGCGTGGTCATCGTGATCCACCTCCACATGCGCCACCTGCGCCACGATGGTGCCGAAGCTCTCGTGCAGCGCCAGGCCCATGCCCTGCCCGCGCGGCAGCGGCTGGCCGAACTTGGCCATGGCGGCGGCCCGCTCCAGCACCTTGCGGTGACGGGGGCTGTCCTCCAGCGCCTTCAGGCGGAAGGCGAGCGGGCTCATCCCGACAGCCTTCGCCAGCTCGTCCATGAAGCTCTCGACGAAGAAGGCGTTGAAGCTGTGGCCGACCGAGCGCCAGTAGCCTACCGGCACCGGGGTCTCCACCACCGCATGCTCCATCAGATGGTCGCCCAGCCGGTACGGCAGGTTGATCGCGCCCTGAATGGAGGAAAAATCCGGCTCGGCCCGGGCGGCCAGCGGCATGAACCGGCCCATCACGCTGGCCTGCACGGACTGGCTGACCGTGCGGCTGTGCCAGGCCGCAATGCGCCCGTCCTTGTCCACCTTGCCCCGCATCCGCGCGCTGGCGGCGGGGCGGTACTTGTCCTGCCGGATGTCTTCTTCCCGGCTCCACACCAGCTGCACCGGACGGCCCGCCTCGCGGGCGATCAGCGC
>NZ_DATBUP010000226.1:0-3369 GCF_036515995.1 Pedomonas sp.
GCCGGGGCGGCTGGGCGCGGCGCTGCGGGTGGAGGAGACTCCGGACGGCGCGCAGGTGGCGGCCCCGGGCTATGCGAAATTCCTGGAGTTCGGCACGCGGCGCATGGCGGCGCGGCCGTTCCTGCGCCCCGCCATCGAGCGGGTGCGCGCCCTGCTGCGCTTCGGCAGGAGGGGGCTGTGATCGGCGCGGGACGGGCGGTGCAGCGCGCCCTTTATGAAACGCTGACCGCGCACGCGCCGCTGATGGCGCGGGTGACGGGCATTTTCGACCACGTGCCGGCCGGCCAGTCTCTCCCCTACGTGACGGTGGGCGAGGCGGTGGAGACGGACTGGTCAGCCGTCGCGTTCGCGGGCCGGGACCACCGCCTCAGCATGCACGTGTGGTCCGCTCACGCGGGGATGGCGGAGGCCAAGGACCTCCTTTCGCTGGTGGACGACGCGCTGGAGCACATGCCGGCAGAATTGGATGACCACCGGCTGGTGAGCCTGCGGTTCCTGTCCTCAAGGGTTTTTGCGGACGTGGAAGACGGCGTGCGCCACGGCGTGGCGGAGTATCGGGCGCGTACGGAGCGGGTTTGAGGGGCGCGCGGTTCTGACCGGGTGCGTCCCGATCGCGAAGGGGAGGTGCAGGAGGGACAAGTCCCTCCTGCAAAAAATCGAAACCAGACAGCACACAACAAAGGAGGCGGCGATGGCGGCCGAGAAGGGGAGCGCTTTTCTGCTGAAGATCGGCGATGGCGGGATGCCGGTTGCGTACACGACGGTGGCGGGGATGCGCACGACACAGCTGGCGATCAACGCCGAACCGGTGGTGGTGACACACAAGGGCTCAGGGGGCTGGCGGGAATTGCTGCCGAGCGCGGGGGTGCGGTCTGTGTCCATTGCGGGATCGGGCGTGTTCACGGGCTCGGGCGCGGAGGCGCGGCTGAAGCAGCAGGCGCTGGCGGGCAACGCGGAGAGTTTCGAGGTGGTGTTCGAGAGCGGGGAGACGGTGCGGGGCACGTTTCTCATCACGCGGCTGGACTACGGCGGGGATTTCAATGGCGAGCGCACCTACACGCTGGCGCTGGAATCAACCGGCGCGGTGACGGTGCTGTGAGCGGAGGACGGATGATGGACACGGGACGTGCGCGGGCGGCCAACCCGCTGCGGGGCGAGGTGGCGCTGCAGCTGGCGGGGCGGGAGTTGGTGCTGCGGCCGAGCTTTGCGGCGCTGGTGGCGGCAGAGGCGGAGGTGGGGCCGCTGTTCGGGCTGATCGAGCGGGCGGGCGAGGGACGGCTGACGCTGCACGAGCTGGCGGCGGTGCTATGGCATTGCCTTGATGAGGTGCCGGGGAGTTCCGACCGGGAAGCGTTCGGCGAGGCGCTGCTGGCGGAGGGACTTGCGGCGGTGATGCCCGCGTTCCGGCAGCTGGCGGTGGCAATTCTGGGCGGGCATCTAAAGGGCGGGCCGGGTGCATGAGCGACCTGGCGGCGATGTGCGAGGACGCGGCGCGGATTGCAACCGGCGTGCTCGGGTGGTCGCCGGAGCAGTTCTGGCGATCAACGCCGCAGGATTTGCGGTTGGCGGTTGAGGGGCGGCTGGGGCGCAGCGCGGCGTCTGATTTCGGGCGAGAGGATCTTGCCGCGCTGATGGCGCGGTTTCCGGATGGGGCATGATGGGGAGAGACGGAGATGGCGGAAGAACTGGACACGCTGGTGTTGAAAATCCGTACGGACACGGCGGCGCTGGCAAGCGATGCGGCGGACATGAAGGCCATGTTCATTGAAAGCGCGGAGGCAATTGCAGGCTCGCTCAGCGATACGCTGGCCAAGCTGATCACGCAGGGCAAGCTGGGGCTTGAGGACTGGAAAAGGCTGCTGCGGGACGTGCTGACCGAAATTGCAAAAATCGGCACCAGCATGGTGTTCGGCACACCGGCGGGCGGGAGCGGCGGCAATGGGCTGGCGGGGCTGCTGGTGCAGGCGGCCACCGCCTTCAGCACCGGCGGGCACACCATGGGCGCGCCGGTGGCACCGGGCCGGGCCTTCATGTCGGGCGCAGGCGGGACAAGCCGCCCGGTCAACATCTCCATCAACGTGGCCGCGCCGGAGAGCGCCAGCCCGCAGCTGATGCAGCGCAGCGCCCAGCAGGTGGCCCGCGCGGTGCGACGGGCGGTGGCGGAGGCGTGATTTTTTCATTCGCAGGGGACCTGGTCTCCTGCGCCCCATTCATTTTTTGGGCCGTGTTTCCGGTGGGTGCTGGAGACACGGCCCTTTTTACGAACAGGGGGACCTGATCCCCTGCAATAAAAACAAGGGGAGGCGCACCATGGGGTACTGGCTGGCGCAGGCGGAGGATCGGCTGGCGGAGGACTGGCTCAAGCGGTTCGACCCAAGATTCTGGACGGTGAATTTCCCCCGGCCTGCCATGGGCAGCGTGGTGACGGCGGGGGCGGATGGGCTGCGGGTGGCCTGCGTGTTCTACCGCAGGCAGGACAGGGTGGAGCTGACATGGGAGAGCGCGGACGGGTGGGACCATCCGCTGCTGGCCTATGAGACGGTGCGGGATTACCGGGGGCTGACGCTCTCGCTCCGGTGGCGGGCGAGCGGGGACATTGCCTCGCTGAACGCGGCGCAGGGGCCGACGCTAAGTATCGTGGGGCGGGATGCCGCGGGCTTCCCGTTCACATGGTCTGCGCGGCTGTGGAATTACGCGAGCGGCAGCGGGAGTGATGCGCGCATCAGGCTGGATTTCGATGCGCTTCCGGTGTGGGCGGGCGATGTCGACCGCGTCTCCATTTCCATTGTGCCGGACGGATATGCGGCTGGCGGCGGGGTGCTGCCTGCGCCCGCCGAGGGACAGGTGACGCTGAGCGAAATCTGGTGCGAAGGCGGCGGGGCGACGATCGGGCTGGGGGATGCGTTCGTGCCGCCCCATGGCCTGCGCATGGCGACGGATTATGACGGCCTGTGTCACCTGACGCCCGCGCGGGTGCTGCAGACTATTCTGCACCTCGGCTATCGGGACTGGATCAGCCACTCCGTCGGCGCGAGCCATTATTTCCAGCTTGTGCATGACGCAGGACTGCAGCGGTTCCTTGTGGCGGACACAGGAACGCAGAGGCTGAACGGTCCGGCGCGGGCGTGGCACGCGGATTTCTATGCCCGCGCGCAGGCGCTGGGGTTTCGGGTGATCAGCGGGCTGTCGTTCGCGCTGGCAGACGCTCATGCGCCGGAGGGATGGAAGCAGCGGGATCATGCAGGGGCTCCCGCGCTCAGTGGTCAGGCGCTGGCGCCGGCGCTGATCTCGCCGTGCAGTGGTGCGGGCATGGCGTATTTACAGGCGGTGGCGCTGGAGTTTTGCGCGCTGGCGGCGGGCGCGGGGGTG
>NZ_DATBUP010000227.1:0-29502 GCF_036515995.1 Pedomonas sp.
ATCCGCATCTGGAGCCGGGGTGTGGACCGCCGGCAATACCACCCCGGCCGTCGCGACTGGGGCTGGCGTCAGTCCCTCGGCATCGGCGCGGATGAAGTCGTGCTGCTGTTCGTCGGCCGCCTCGTGCTCGAGAAGGGCCTCGACGTGCTCGCCGCCCTGTCTGACACGCTCGAGAAGCGCGGCGTCTCCCACAAGGTGATGATCGTCGGCGAAGGGCCGGAGCGCGCGCCCATGCAGGAGCGTCTGCCCAACGCCATCTTCACCGGCTTCCTGGCGGGAGACGATCTGTCCCGCGCCTACGCCAGCTCCGACATCTTCATCAACCCGAGCACCACCGAGGCATTCGGCAACGTGACGCTCGAGGCCATGGCATCCGGCCTGCCCGGCATCTGCGCAGACGCCACCGGCAGCCGCTCGCTCATCGTGTCCGGCAGCAACGGTTACCTTGTGACGCCGACCAGTCTTGAAGATTACGTCAACCGCACGGCGGACCTGATCACCAACGACAACCTGCGCCGCCAGATGGGGGCCGCAGGCCGCAAGCTCAGCGCCCAGTACGATTGGGACAATGTGATGGAAACGCTGGTTGGCCATTACCGCGAGGTTCTCGCCCGGCAAGCCGCCACCAGCGCCTGCACGGACGAGACGCCAGAGGGCGCAACCGCTCATATCGCTCGTTGATCGCGCGAACTTCAGATACGCAGTTTAAGCGGGCAGAGGGTTCCAGACCCTCTGCCCGCTTTCATTTGAGCTGGTTGGAGTCGCCCTGCGCCTGACGTCAGCGGCGCACGAGGCGCATCACCCTGCGGCGCAGGTGGAGTGCAGCGCGCGTTATGCGATTGCTGAGCGCGAACAGCGGCGTCAGCGGATGGCCGCCCACCTTGTTGACCAGCACAAGATAGGCCCCGACCGACATGACGCAGAACGCCGCGAACGGCGTCCAGATGGCAAGCCACGGCGGAGCCGCGCCCAGCTGCACTGCGGTCTCACCGGCCTTGTTGAACTCGTTGAGCAGCAACAGGAGGAAGATGCCGACGAAGATGCCGAGCGACGTCGAGCTGCGCTTGGGCGGCACCGCCAGCGCGAGCCCAAGGAACGGCAACGGCAGCAGCACAGCCACCTGCACCAGACGCCGGTGCAAGGTACCCTGCGCCTGACGCTGCAATTCCTCTGTGCGTTTGGGGTCGGCGCTGGCGTTCCATAACTCGGACAGCGTGAATTCCAGCTGCTTGCCGCGCGCCCGGAATGATTCCAGGTGCGGCAGGTTGATCGGAATGTCGTGAAGATTGAAGCTCAGAACGCTCGGCGCGGCCTGCCCCGGCTTGTCCTGCACCAGCACGCCCTCGAATAGGCGCAGCAACAGCACATCCGGGTTGTCGGTCGAGAGGAAGGTCGCACGCTGGGCCGAGGCGACCACCGTGCCGTAGCGCTTCTCCTCTGCCCGCAGGAAGACGTGACTGAGCTTCTGCCCGCCATCTTCCGAGCCGTCCACGCGCATGGTGATGTTCTCGCCAAGCTTGGCGAACTCGCCCACCTTGATGCTCGCACCCAGTGCGCCGCTCTGAAGCTCGAACCGCAGCCGCTCATAGGCGTAGCGTGAATAGGGCTGCTCATACCCTACCAGCCAGACGGTCAGCAGCGCCAGCAGCCCGGCCACCAGCAGCGGCACGCGCAACAGGCGGCCATGGCTGACGCCTGCGCCCAGCAATGCATCCATTTCGCTGTTCAGCGCCAGGGTGCGCACCGCCATCATTACGCCCAGCAGCAGGCTGATCGGCAGGGCGAAACCGAACTGCTCCGGCATCAGGTTGGCCAGCATCTGCCAGACCACCGTCACCGGCCCGCCTTCGTTGATGACGAAGTTGAACAGATTCAGCATCCGCTCGAGCAGAAGCAGCATGGCAGACACCGCAAGGGTCGCCACCATCGGCACGATCATGAGCCGACCCATATACCGATCGATACGCGTGAACATGCCGCTTCTCTACTCTCCGGTTACGATGGCCGGTTACGTTGGCCGGTTGCGCAGGCTGATTGCGCAGGACAGGGGCCCTGGTGGGCTCTGCCGATGCCGGTTCACGGCATCGCCGGGTGGCGACATATCATTTGACCCCGCCCCTGACCACCTCTCAACTGCCACCTTTTCTACAGCGGTACACACATCGGACAGGTTGAAGCTCCCTGCTTCAAGACATGGGGAACTCCCGCCCCTCGGGTGGCGTTGTCCTTTCAACAGCCAAGCAGCAGCAACGCCCGGCGGCAGGAGTGAAGTTGATGCAGGATCACGTTTACAAGGTAATCGAGCTGGTCGGTTCGTCCGACACGGGCATTGATGATGCTATCGAAGTCGCCATCTCCAAGGCGGGTTCATCTCTCCGTCATCTGCGCTGGTTCGAGGTGAAGCAGATTCGCGGCCATATCGAAGACGGCGACGTCAGCCATTATCAGGTCGTCCTGAAGGTCGGCTTCACCCTCGATGACGATGAGGATGAAGACGACGAAGACGAAGAGGACGATGAAGAATCCGAAGACGAGGATGAAGAGGACGACGAGGAGCCAACCCGGCAGTGATGGCTGCTGGTCGGCGCTAATGGCTTAATGCCCGGCGCCGCCCGCATCGAAAACCGGTGATGCAGATTCGCTCGTCTTATGACTGCGCCCGTTCGGGAACAGCTCATCGATAGTCTACCACCCATGGCCATATCCGCCGGCATCGGCTGCCCGAAAGCAGCCAATGCCCGGATATGATAAAGCCGGAGCTTTGGGATCCGGCTTTATCGACTGCCTACTTTCTGACGCAGGGCCAGTTCCATTTGCGGCGCTCGTGCTCCGGTCAGACGGTGAGAGCAGGCACTATTCCGTTCCTGCGAAAAGCCGTTCATGCTGTATTGCACGTTGCCGTAGGCGGAAATCCCAAGGCTCTGCCCAATGCTCTGAAGGCCAGGGTGATGCTTCCTGATGGAGTGAAGGTCAGCAACGGGTTCTGGAACGGGATCCGGTTCCGGCATCCTGTCCTCATATTCCTGAGGCGCAGATATGAAATGCTCAGCTTCCTCTTCGCGAGACGTTCGTCCCCGCGTGGCACGGACCAGCTTCTTCGGGTCGCCATTGAAGCGCTCCCAAATGGCTGTCGTGATACCATGAGAATGAAGAGCGATTTCGATCTCCTTCGCGAGCGCGGGAGTCAGGCGTCCTGCACCACCAACGATTTCCGCCGTATGTCCCCGAACGATGATGGTTGCAGTGAATTCGTAGCCCGCTCCACCAGATTTGGCGTTTTCCATGCCCTGGTAGTCGCGCCCCGCCCGGACGACCCCAAATACCCATTCCACGTCAGCGGGTGCCATCGTGCTTCCTTTCCCCAAAAACGGGGCGCTGCCTGATCGCACAGTTTCCGGTGCCATGAACGCTTTTGTCACGAACCGGAAACCAGGACCCAACGCCCCTGTGAACAGATATGAATGTGGATAGGCACGCCACACGTGCCCAACTGACAGACGCCGCACCGTCACGGAAAAACCGGACGAAACCGTGCTTGCCAAACACAGTGTACAAGATGGTTAATACGCAACAGCAACAAATAGTGATCCGTCTTGGCTCAACTATTTCGCTGCCGCACCGGACCCCACGAAGCTTATCTTCATGCATCGAAGATGAACGCAGGACTAACAGACCTTCGCCTGCAGCCCAGAATCAGCACTAATATTGGCTTTTTCTGTTACGATTACGTACTGTTTTACTGGTCTATTGCAATAAAATTTCAATTTTCCAAGTCAATTGGCGCGAGTAGCAACCATTAGGCTATTATAAACAATAGTGAGTTTACGGCAGGACAGTTCTGTGACGGAACGGTACACTTCCCTAAACCATCAGGGGACCCGACGGCGTGACCGAGACAGCGGCAAGTAGAGCGAAGCATACAGACGTTGCAGCGCCGGTTCCGTTCCGCAAGGCCCTCTGGGTCTGGACGCGCATTGCCCTTCTCTCCTTCGGAGGGCCGGCAGGGCAGATCGCGGTCATGCACCGAATTCTGGTGGAGGAACAGCGCTGGATCGGCGAAAGCCGGTTCCTCCACGCCCTCAACTATTGCATGCTGTTGCCGGGGCCCGAGGCGCAGCAACTGGCGACCTATATCGGCTGGCTCATGCATCGCACGAAAGGCGGGCTGGCAGCGGGCCTGCTCTTCATCCTGCCCGGCCTCGTCTCCATTCTAGCCCTCAGTTTCGTCTATGCCCTCTATGGCAAGACCGGCATCGTCAGCGCCGTATTCTTCGGCCTCAAGACAGCGGTTCTGGCCATCGTGCTGCAGGCAGTGGTGCGCATTGGCAGCCGCGCCCTGAAAAGCCGCGGCCTCGTTGCCATCGCCATATCAGCCTTCCTGGCCATTTTCGTGCTCGACGTGCCGTTTCCCCTGATCGTTCTGGCGGCCGCCTTCATCGGGTATGTGAGCAACCGGGCGGGCGTGAGCCTTGTCCCCTCGCCCGCCCGCACAGCCGCGTCATCCAACAGCTCGGACACGGATGCGACCTCGCTTCTGGGTGAACAGGTTCCCGCCCATGCCCAGCCCAATCTGAGCTGGTCGCTGCGCGTCTCCGGCGTGATGCTCCTGCTCTGGCTCGGCCCGGTCGTGGCACTCGCCGCAACCCTCGGCCCGGACAACGTGTTCAGCCAGATCGGCATCTTCTTCTCGAAAATGGCCGTCGTCACGTTCGGCGGGGCCTACGCTGCGCTGGCCTACGTGGCGCAGGAAGGCGTGAGCACATACGGCTGGCTGCAACCCGGCGAAATGCTGGATGGCCTCGGCATGGCGGAGACCACGCCCGGCCCGCTCATCATGGTCGTGCAATTCGTCGGGTTTCTCGGTGCCCTGCGCGAACCCGGCGGCCTTCCTACCTTGCTTGCGGCCACGCTTGGGGCGCTGCTCACCACCTGGGTCACGTTCGTGCCCTGCTTCCTCTGGATCTTCCTCGGCGCGCCCTTCATCGAGCGCCTGCGCAACAACACCGCTCTGTCAGCAGCCATGACCGCAGTTACCGCCGCCGTGGTCGGCGTCATCCTCAACCTTGCCGTCTGGTTCGCGCTGCACACGCTGTTCGGCACGGTGCGCTCCGTGCCGTTCGCCTTCGGGACTTTTGACATCCCCGTGCCGGAGACTGCCCGACCGGCCGCATGGCTTCTAACCCTTGCGGCACTGATCGCGATCTTCCGATTTAAACTGGGAATGCTGCCTGTTCTGGCCGCCTGCTCGCTTGCAGGCGCGGCTCTCTACGCCATAGCGGGAGTAACCGGCTGACCCCGGCCGATGCAACTGGACCGCCCCTCGAACGTTCTGCCTAGCTCTTCGGGGTGAGATCGGAAAGGGCGGATGCGGGGGGCAGATTTCGACTCAGACGGCACGACAACGGGCGCGCCAACGAGCGAGCCGCGTCCGGTACTGCGCACGCGCGATGCGGTTGCCATTACCGTTGGCATCGTGCTCGGTGCGGGTATTTTCCGCACTCCCTCGCTGGTGGCGGGCGGCGTCTCCAGCGAACTGATGCTGATGGCCGTGTGGCTTGCGGGCGGTTTGGTCGCCCTGATCGGTGCTCTTTGCTACGCCGAGCTGGCGAGTGCCTTTCCCCATGCGGGCGGAGATTACCATTATCTGCGCCGTGCCTTTGGCGAGCGCATCGCCTTCCTCTACGCCTGGGCCCGATTGGCGGTCATCCAGACCGGCTCCGTGGCGATCCTGTGCTTCGTGTTCGGCGATTATCTGGCTGCCCTAGTGCCGCTGGGCCCGAACGGATCCGGCATCTATGCGGCCCTTGCCGTCATCGTGCTGACCACGATCAACTGGCTTGGCGTGCGACAGGCAACGCGCACGCAGAACCTGCTCACACTGCTTGAGGTGGCAGGGCTCGCCATCGTCATCGTCGCCGGGCTTGCGCTTGCACCTGGCGCACCACCCGCCCCACCCGCCGAAGCCACGGCATCGAGCAGCGCGCTCGGGCTCGTCATGGTGTTCGTGCTGCTTACCTACGGCGGCTGGAACGAGGCGGTCTACATCTCGGCGGAACTGCGCGGCGGCCCGCGCAAAATGCTGCACGTCCTGCTTCTCGGCCTTGGCACCATCACCGTCCTGTACCTGCTGGCGAACCTTGCCTACGTGCGGGCGCTGGGGCTGGATGGCATGGCGGCATCCGATGCCGTTGCCGCCGAGCTGATGCGCCGGGCAGGCGGAGACGTCGGTGCCGCCATCATCACGGCTGCAGTCGTCATCGCAGCGCTCACCTCGGCCAATGCCACCATCATCACCGGGGCGCGCTCCACCTACGCCCTGGGGCGAGACATGCCAGCGCTCCGCTTCCTCGGTCACTGGAACGGGACGACAGGCTCGCCCGGCAACGCGCTGCTTATACAAGGCGGGGTATCGCTGCTGCTGGTGATCGCCGGAGCGTTCGCACGAGACGGCTTTCAGCTGGCGGTGGAATACACCGCGCCGGTGTTCTGGTTCTTTTTCCTGCTTGTGGGCATCTCGCTGTTCGTATTGCGCCATCGCGCGCCGGACACGCCCCGGCCCTTCAGGGTGCCGCTCTATCCGCTGACGCCCATCCTGTTCTGCGCCGCCAACATCTATCTGCTCTGGTCGAGCCTCGCCTACACCGGCTGGGGCGCCCTTGTGGGCGCAGGCGTGCTGGCGACGGGCGCCCTTCTTCTGTTTTTTCTTCCCTCAACCAGCAAGGAAGCCGCACGATGAAAGCGATCTACGCGCTTGCAGCCGCCATGACGATCCTCACGGTGCCGGTGGGTGCCGCCTCAGCCCAGCAGCCCGCGCCCGCCGCCGGAGCCCCCGCTTCGGCCAGCGAGCAGCCCTCCCGCCAGCCCGACGTGCCCTACGTGCCGACCCCGCAGGAGGTGGTGGATGCGATGCTTGAACTGGCAGCCGTCAAGAAGGGCGATGTGGTTTACGACCTCGGCTCGGGCGATGGCCGCATCCCCATCACCGCCGCCAAGCGCTACGGCGTGACCGCAATGGGCATCGACATCAATCCCCAGCGGGTCAAGGAAGCCAACGAGAATGCGCAAAAGGAAGGCGTGACCGATCGCGTCTCCTTCCGCACGGCAGACCTGTTCACGACCGACCTCAGCAAGGCCAACGTGGTGACGCTCTACCTGTTGCCTGACGTGAATTTGAAACTGCGCCCCAAGCTGCTGAAGGAGCTGAAGCCCGGCAGCCGCATCGTCAGCCACGCCTTCAACATGGGCGACTGGGAGCCTGAGGTGACCAAGAACATCGACGGCCGCACCATTTACCTGTGGACCGTACCGCAGCGGAAATAACCGCGCGCGATCGCCAGAGAGGCGTCCGAGTTTATTCTGATTTTTCCGAGAGAAAGGTTTCGACGGTCATTCAGGAGAAGGAGTGGTGGACGCACAAGGATTCGAACCTTGGACCCGCTGATTAAGAGTCAGCTGCTCTACCAACTGAGCTATGCGTCCACTCCGTCGGTGTGTGGCGGGGCGTTTAAGGCGTTTTCCGAGACCTGTCCAGACCTTTCTTTCAGTTTTTTGGAAAAAAGTGACAAGACTCAGAAATTAAACAATTTTTTCTCGAAGCAGCAAGCTTAACGAAGGTTCGGACCCTCGGTCAGCATGGCCGTATCGCGGTTTAGGGAGCATGAAAAAAGAATCCCGAACGCGATCATGACCGTCAGCATCGCCGAGCCGCCGTAGGACAGCAACGGAAGTGGCACGCCCACCACCGGCGCAAGTCCCATCACCATCATCAGGTTGATGGCAACGTAGAGGAAGATCGTCACGTTCAGCCCCATGGCCAGTAGCCGCCCGAAGTGCGAGCGGGAGGTCAGCGCCGTCCACAACCCCCAGCCGAGCAGGATGGAGAACATGGTCAGCAGGAACAGGCCGCCGATCAGCCCCCACTCCTCGGCCATCATGGCGAACACGAAGTCGGTGTGCATCTCGGGCAGAAAGTCAAGGTGGCTCTGGGTGCCCATCAGGTAGCCTTTGCCGAAGATGCCGCCCGAGCCGATGGCGATCTTGGACTGGGTGATGTGGTAGCCGGAGCCCAGCGGGTCCATCTCCGGGTTCATGAAGATCATCACCCGCTTCTGCTGGTAAGTGTGCATCATGCTCCAGGCGATCGGCAGCGCGGCGGCCATCGCAGCGCCTGCAGCCCAGAACAGCCAAGCCCGGATACCGGACATGAACATGATCGCAACACCGCCGCAGGTGATCAGGATCGACGTGCCCAGATCCGGTTGCAGCAGCACCAGACAGACCGGAACGCCGATCATCGCGAGCGGCGGCAGCATGTGGTAGAAGCTGGTCACATAGACACGCGGCAGGTTGTGATAGTAACGCGCCAGTGCCAGAATGATCGTAATCTTCATGAATTCAGAGGGTTGGAGCCGGATGATCCCAAGATCAATCCAGCGCTGCGCGCCGCCCGCCACTTTGCCGAAGACCTCAACGACAATCAGCATGACCAGAACGACGCCATAGGCGGGATAGGCTGTTTTCAGCCACCATTTCAAATCGATGGTGGCCAGCCCCAGCATCATGACGAGAAAGACGGCAAAGCGCATGCTCTGCTTCATGGCATAGGGCTGGAAATTGCCCCCGTCTCCGGCGGCGGAGTAGAGCACTGCAAGACCAAAGCCGGTCAGCAGCAGGATGGTAAAGACAATCCACCAGTTCAGGCGGCGCAGCTTCTCAGGAATGGACAGGGTCTCGACCACGCTCAACCTCCATGAGATGCGGGCACGGGCGCTGCGGCATCTGGCGCTGGCGCCGGAGCCGCCTCGCCTCCGGATGCACCGGCTGCTGCAGCCGTGACCTGTCCCTCTCCTGCTGCGGCAGGAGCAGACGGCGCGGCGGAAGACGATGCGGGCGCTGCCTCTTCTGCTCCCGCCACCGGCCCGATGTTCCCGGTTGCTCCGGTCGCCTCCGGTGCGGAGGGAGCCTGCTGCGGCCCGAAGGTCTGCCGCTGGGGCAGATCCATGTTCCGCTCCTGCGCCAGCGCGAAGGTGAGAATGTCGCGCGCCATGGGCGACGCCGCACCTGAGCCGGAGCCGCCGTGATCCACCACCACCGCACAGGCGTAGCGCGGCGCTTCCACCGGCGCGTAGGAGACGAACAGCGCGTGGTCACGGTAGCGCCACGGCAACTGGTTGTTGCTCAGCACGCCGGAGCGGCGCTCGGCGGCCGTAATCCGTCGCACCTGCGCGGTACCGGTCTTGCCCGCAAGGGTGACGCCCGGCAGGCGGATGCGGGCCACCCGCGCCGTGCCTTCGGGAGAGTTCACTACATCGGTCATCGCCTGCCGCACGATGGCAAGGTGCTCCTCGGGAATCCCGAGCGGCCGGGCGGGAGCAATCGGCTTCTCCGGCTTGATGAGCCGCGGCACCACGGTGCGTCCGCTGGCAAGCCGTGCGGTCATGACCGCCAGCTGCAGCGGTGTTGCCTGCATGTAGCCTTGTCCGATGGAGGCGTTCAGCGTCTCGCCGGTCAGCCAGGCCTTGCCGTAGCGTTTGCGCTTCCACTCCGTGTCCGGCACCAGCCCCGCCCGCTGCGAGGGCAGCGGCAGCTCGAACTTCTCGCCGAAACCGAACCGGCGCGCCATGCGAGCGATGGCATCCACGCCGATCTTGCGGCTGACGTCGTAATACCAGACGTCGCAACTCTGGAACATGGCGCGCCGCATATCGACATAGCCGTGCCCGCCCCGCTTCCAGCAGTGGAAGCCGTGATTGCCCAGCATGTAGCGCCCGGTGCAAACCACCGATTCCTTCGGCGTAATGCCCGCTTCCAGCGCCGCCAGCGTCACCACCATCTTGAACGTGGAGCCCGGCGGATAAAGCCCCTGCAATGGCTTGTTGAGTAGCGGGTGGCGCTCATCCCCCAGCAGGGACTTCCATACCTTGGTGCGGATGCCGCCGGAAAAATCGTTGGGATCAAACGCAGGCGTCGAGCAGAGGGACAGGATCTCGCCCGTGTGGACATCCATCACCACGGCAGAGGCTGCCTCGCCTTGCAAGCGCCAGGCGGAGTAAACCTGCAGCTCCCGGTCCAGCGTCAGCGTGACGGGATCCCCCGGCGTATCCTCGGTGCGCCCCAGCGAGCGCAGGATACGCCCGCGTGCATTCACCTCCACCCGGTCCGCGCCGGCCCGGCCGCGAAGACGCTTGTCGAACGTCTCTTCCAGACCGCCCTTGCCCACCTTGAAGCCTGGCAGACGCAGGATCGGGTCCGGATCCTTCTCGATGTTCTTCTCGTTGGGCGCGCCCACATAGCCCAGCACGTGCGCCACCGCCTCGCCGTCCGGGTAATAGCGGTTGTAGCCCTGCACCGGCTGCACACCGGAGAGGTTGGGCAGCTTCACGTTGATGGCGGTAAACGCCTGCCAGTCGATATCGCGCGCCACTTCCACCGGCATGAACCCCGGTACACGCTTGATCTGGGTGCGGACCTTTTCAAGGTCATCCTCATCCAGCGGCACAATCTGGCGGATGGCGGCCAGCGTCGCCTCCAAGTCCTCCACTTCCTCGGGCACGACGGCAAGGCGGTAGTCCTGCCGGTTCAGTGCCAGCGGGTATCCCTTTCGGTCGAGGATGAGGCCCCGGCGCGGCAGGATCGGACGGATGGAAACCCGGTTGTCTTCCGCCTGCAGCGTGTAGCGATTGTTCTCGAAGATCGAGAGATAGCCCATGCGGGCCGCCAGCGTGGCGAACACGGCAGCCTGCGCCCCGCCCAGCAGCAACGCGCGGCGGGAGAAAATGCGAATACGGTCGGCTTCGGTTTCCATCAGGTGGAGGCTGCCCCTGGTCTCACGTCAAAACCTGTCCACGATCCGAACCTGCAGAAAGGCTGCGATCCGGAACAGGAACGGCATCATCGCCAGACTGGTAAGACCCTGCACCATGAACGGCGCAAGCTGCAACCCCGGCTGGAAAAACAGCAATAGCAGCCAACTCAGCAGTTGAAAGAGCAGCACGACGAAAACACCCGCGCCCAAGCTGAAGACGAAGGGACGTGACTGAAACACCGTGATCTGGCTGGCCAGCCCCGCCGAGAATAGGGTGAACAGCGTGGCGTTCAGGCCGATCGGCAACGTCAGGGTGGCATCCACCACCAGCCCGGCCAGGAACGCCGCCCAGCTCGGCATCAGGTCGGGGCGGTGAATGGACCAGTAGAATATGCACAGGAACGGCAGGTGCGGCAACACGGGTCCCGGCACGAAAACCGGCAGCACCATGCCGATGACCGACACGATCGTCATGAGCGTCGGGATCGCCCATCGCCAACTGGAGGCAACGAGCGCGAACCGCTCTTCCCGTCTCAGGAGCGCCCAGGGTTCTGTCATTGTGCGGGTGCCGCCTGCCCTGCTGGCGTTTTCGGCGTACCAGGCTTTGCAGCCGCAGGCGTTGCCGGCGCAGTCTTTGCAGACCCGGCCTTGTCAGGCGTGGGTTGGGATGCAGGCTGTTCCGGGGCGGGCTGCACGCCCGGCAACGGCTTGTCCGGCACGGGGAACGGCGGCGCGGCAATCGCCTCGCCCCCGGCGTGTTCCGGCATGACGGCCTGCAGCCGCGAGGTCGCCTCCGGATTCTTGAACGCTTCCGGCACGAACGGGCGCAGCACCAGCACGAAATCCAGCCCGCCCGGGTTGGCGAGCGGACGCGCCTTCGGCTCGGGACCGCGCGGCTGAGTGATGATGGCAACCGGAATGCCCGGCGGGAACGTGCCACCGTCACCCGAGGTCACGAGACGATCGCCCGCCTTCAGTGGCTCACCGGGCGATAGAAACTGGAGGGCGATCTGCTTCTCGTTCAGTCCTGAGGCAATGGCGGTGCGGTTGCTCTCCTCCACCCGCACCGGAATGCGGCTGGCAAGGTCCGTCAGCAGCAGGATGCGTGCCGAGGCATAACCCACGTCGATCACCTGCCCCACCAGTCCATCCGCGTCGCGCACCGGCTGGCCCTTCGCCACGCCATCGCGCGCGCCCCGCAGGATGATGGCACTGCGCACATAGGAGCCACCGGTCGAGCCGACGATACGCGCCGCGCCCACCACGTCCTGTTCCGGCTCGACGATGCCGAGCAGTTGCTTCAGGCGGCGGTTTTCCGCCATCAGCGTGCGGTTGTGGCTCTCGATTTCCTTCAGCCGGACCGCGTCCGCCTCAAGCGCCTGATTGCGGGAGTGTACGAAGAAATAGCTCTGCACCTCGCCCGAGGCGGCCTTCACCCATTCAAACGGCGCGCGCATGGCGGAGAGGACCGGGGCGACGCCGTCCAGCGCCGCCGAGGTCAGCCCATCGCCCACCCGCACGGCGGAGCGGTTCAGCACCATGAGCATCACGCCCGTCAGCACCAGCACGATGACGAGGGCGCGCGACAGGAACCAGCGCCAGCGCGCCGGTTGATATGCAGTTGTCGTGCCTTGCGGCAACGGCATACCGGCTCCCCGTCCGTTCAGCAGTAAACCGAGCCCCAAGCAGATCTTGCCATGGAGGGCAGCTTAGTACGCCGTGGTGAGAACGCCCCGATAAACGGGATCTTCCAGTGCCCGGCCCGTGCCCAGCGCCACGCAGCTCAGCGGCTCCTCGGCCACGGAAACCGGCAGGCCTGTCGCCTCGCGCAGCACCCGGTCCACGTCGCCCAGCAGCGCGCCGCCGCCAGTCAGAACAATACCCTTGTCCACAATGTCGGCAGCAAGTTCCGGAGCGGTGTTCTCCAGAGCCACCTTCACGCCCTCGATGAGGGCCGAGACGGTTTCCGACAGCGCTTCGGCAATCTGCCCCTGGTTGATGATGATTTCCTTCGGCACGCCGTTCATCAGGTCACGACCCTTGATTTCCAGCGTCTTGCCCTGCCCGTCAGCGGGCGGATAGGCGGTGCCGATCTCCTTCTTGATGCGCTCGGCGGTCGAGTCACCAATCAGGAGGTTATGGTTGCGGCGCACGTAGTTGATGATG
Source organism: Pedomonas sp. (assembly GCF_036515995.1). Taxonomy (NCBI): domain Bacteria; kingdom Pseudomonadati; phylum Pseudomonadota; class Alphaproteobacteria; order Sphingomonadales; family Pedomonadaceae; genus Pedomonas; species Pedomonas sp. The sequence continues at coordinate 12,971 of NZ_DATBUP010000227.1, forward strand.
GACTCATCCATCTTGTCGCCGCCCACGCGTACCGAGTTGGCATAGGCAATGCCGCGCAGCGAGAGCACGGCCACTTCCGTGGTGCCGCCGCCGATGTCCACCACCATCGAACCCGTCGGCTCGATGACCGGCAGACCAGCGCCGATTGCCGCCGCCATCGGCTCCTCGATCAGGTAAACCTGGCTGGCGCCGGCGTTGTTGGCGGCATCGCGGATGGCGCGGCGTTCCACCGAGGTGGAGCCCGACGGGACGCAGATCACGATTTCCGGCGAGGCGAAGGAGCGGCGGTTGTGCACTTTCCGGATGAAGTGCTTGATCATCTCTTCCGCCACGTAGATGTCGGCGATCACGCCGTCACGCAGCGGGCGGATCACTTCGATGTTGCCCGGCGTGCGGCCCATCATCGGCTTGGCCTCACTGCCGACCGCGATCACGTGCTTGCGGCCATTGTCGTTCTGAATGGCCACGACCGACGGCTCGTTGAGCACGACACCCCGCCCCCGCACGTAAACGAGGGTGTTGGCCGTACCGAGGTCGATTGCCATGTCCGACGAAAGGAAGCTGAGAAAGCGGCTGAACATCCCTGCCATAGTCGTTCCGTAATGGTGGTGGCGTCGCTGCTGCGCCCTGTGCGCCACAGTTTGCACTGCAGCGCGAATCGCAGTGTTTCAGTGGCGCACAATGGCGGCTCAGTCACGCATCGCCAAGCATAAAGTTGATTTTACCATAAAACGCCGCACACACTTTCAGACTAGTTAAGGCCATTGTTTTTTCAGGCGTAGCCTTATGCGTGCTGGAATGTGGAATGGGGGGCGGGTAAAGTGCGTCCCATGAAGATCCGCCGCTTGCCAGACCATCTCGTCAACCAGATTGCAGCCGGTGAAGTTGTTGAGCGTCCCGCCAACGCGGTGAAGGAGTTGCTCGAGAACTCGCTCGACGCAGGGGCGCGCCGCGTCACCATCGATCTGGAGGAAGGCGGCCGCCGCCTGATCCGCATCACCGATGACGGCTGCGGCATGGCGCCGGAGGAAATCCGGCTGGCGGTTGAGCGTCACGCCACCTCCAAGCTGCCGGCGGACGATCTCTCGCTCATCCGCTCGCTCGGCTTCCGGGGCGAGGCCCTGCCCTCCATCGCCTCGGTCAGCTGCTTGGAAATCGCCAGCCGCCCGGTCGAACAGGAAACCGGCTGGCGGGTAAAGGTGGATTACGGTCAGGTGACGGCGGATGCGCCCACCGGCATGAATCCAGGCACCCGCATCACGGTTGCCGACCTGTTCTCGCGCCTGCCCGCCCGCCTCAAGTTCCTGAAGACGGAGCGGGCCGAGCTGACTGCGTGCCTCGATATCGTGCGCCGCCTTGCCATGGCACACCCGCACGTGGGCTTTACCGTCACCCACAATGGCCGCACCCTGTTCCAGAGCGCCTCCCAGTCAGGAGACCTGTTCGTGGCCGGCGCCGGACGCCTGACCGACGTGCTCGGCGTCGAGTTCACCGACAACGCCATACCGGTGGACGTCACGCGCGAGGGGCTGCGCCTGCACGGGTTCGCCAGCCTGCCCACCTACAACCGGGGGGTGGGCGATCATCAGTTCCTGTTCGTTGATGGCCGCCCGGTGCGGGACCGCCTGCTGCTTGGGGCCATTCGCGGGGCGTATCAGGATGTGCTGGCACACGACCGCTTCCCCGTCGTTGCCCTATTCCTCGACACCCCGCCGGGCTTCGTGGATGTGAACGTTCACCCGACTAAGGCCGAGGTGCGCTTCGAGAATGCCGCGATGGTGCGCGGGCTGATCGTCGGCGGCCTGCGCGCCGGACTTCAGGCGGCGGGCCAGCGCTCGTCCACCACCGTCGCCGCCGCAGCTCTCGGCGCACTGGGAAGAAGCGCCGCCCAATCGGATGCGCCTGCGCCCTACAATCCGGGTGCAAGCTTCGGCTTCCAGTCCCGCCCCTCGGGGGGCTATTCCGGCTCCACGGTCTCGCCACGCGTCAGCGACTGGACGGTGAATTACAATGCTGGTGCGCCAGCCGCTGGCCAGCCGCGCCAACTTGAGGGTTTCGGGGCCGATTTTGCACCGCATGCCCCCACCACCTCCAGTGCTGCCGCCCAGCCGCTGCCGGAACAGGATGCATCTGAGGATCTCACCCGCTTCCCGATGGGTGCCGCCCGCGCCCAGATTGCCAACACCTACGTGGTGGCCGAAACCAGCGATGGCGGCATGGTAATCGTCGATCAGCACGCCGCCCACGAGCGGCTGGTTTATGAGCGCATGAAGGCGTCGCTGGCCGAAGGCGGCATCAAGCGCCAAATGCTCCTGCTGCCGGAGGTGGTGGAGTTGGACCAGATCGCTGCCGATGCCATCGAAACCCGCGCGGGCGACCTGGAAGCCCTCGGCCTCGTTGTCGAGCGCTTCGGCCCCGCCGCCATTCTGGTGCGCGAAGTGCCAGCCCTTCTCGGCAAGGCCGACGTGCACGGTCTGGTGCGCGACCTGGCGGATGAAATCGTGCATCTGGGCGAGGCCTTCTCGCTTCAGGAGAAGCTGCACGAGGTCTGCGCCACCATGGCCTGCCACGGCTCGGTGCGCGCAGGGCGTCGTCTTTCGGTTACGGAAATGAACGCCCTGCTGCGCGAGATGGAAGAAACACCCAATTCCGGCCAGTGCAACCATGGCCGTCCAACCTGGCTCAAACTGCAACCATCAGACATCGAGAAGCTGTTCGGCCGCCGCTGAGCCAATTCCTGTGGCCGAGCGAAGCTATTCCTGTGGCTGCCGCGGCGGTTCACGGCCGGAGCGCTGGCTGCGCTGCGTCTGCTGTCCGGACGGTCTTGACGCCTCGCCTTGCTGATCCTCGCTTTGCTGCTGGCTTTGACCCTGCTGCTGGTTCTGCCACTGGCCGCTGGCCGCGGCCTGTTGCAAGCCCTGCGTCTGGCCCTGACCCTGCCCGCGCATGCCGCCGCCGATGGGAATTCGCCGCGCCCGTTCGGCCTGCTGGGTCTTGGGAAGAGTGATGCTCAACACGCCATTGCTGAAATCGGCCTGCGCGTTTTCCTCGTCCACACCGCCTGGCAGCGCAATGCGCCGCTCGAACTGGCCGTAGTAGCGTTCGGAATAGCCGCGCTCCTTGTCCTCGGTCTCGGTCTTCTTCTCGCCGCGGATGGTCAGCACGCCTTCCTCGACTGTCAATTCTACGTCGTCCTCGTTGAGGCCCGGCACCTCGGCAAGAATACGGACTTCATTGTCGTTCTGGGTGATCTCGATGTTCGGCCACTGCATGGTGCGCTGTTCGCCGCCCATGCGTCCCAGCGCCGAGCCGGCAAACGGCGAGCCAGAGAACGGGGCTAGTCCGCCGCGCATCATGTCATCGAACAGGCTCTCGATCTCACGCCGCAGGCTGAGCATCGGGCTCTGCATGTCGTTTGGCCCAAGCAGGCTGCTGCCCATACCGCCGCCGCGCCCACGCCCGCGAGGCATCAAATCCCGCATCGCCATGATCGGTCTCCTCCTGGCTGAATGCTGACATTGGATGCCACTGGCAACGAATGGGCGGGGCCAAGGTGCCATGCCCGGGCCGCCGTCCGTCGCAAGCAGTATGGTCGTTACGTGCGGCCTTTCTTCACGGTCACGATATCACCGCTCTGGAGCGCCCGCATGCCATTGGCCCAGAGGATGGAGACATCCTGAAACAGCACCGGAATGCCCGCGCAGTTGAGCGGGTCGGGCCCATCGCACACGTGGAAATGCAGATGCGGCTCGGTGGAGTTTCCGGAAGACCCCAGCTCGCCCAGCACCTGCCCGGCCTTGACCACATCACCCGCCTTCACCTTCACGCTGCCCGGCTTCATGTGGGCGTAAAACGAATACTCACCGTTGCCGTGGTCCAGCATCACATGGTTGCCCGCCACGCCGTTGAGGCCACGCGCCGCCCGCTGGGCCTGCCCGATCCGATGGCGTTTGGCATAGTCCTCTGCGGACTCGCCCGGCCGCTGCATGACCTCCTCGAATTCCGGCTCGCCGTCCACTGCCAAAACCACCCGGCCATCGGCGGCCGCCAGAATGTCGTCGCCGTAGGCAAAGTAATCCGCGAACTTCTGGCCGTCGCCGCTGTAAGTCAGCCCGCCCGGCCCGGTGCGCGCGATATCGAGGGCGAATTCCTGAGCGGGCATGAAACGGTGACCGCTGTGCATGCTGGGAGCCCAGCCCACGTACGCGACGCCGTTCATGGGAAAGCGGAACTGCGTTTTCGAGAAACCGGTGCGCACCGGCATTGATGCCGCAAGCTGCACCGGAGTGCCGTTCCGCTCCGCTTCCACCCGCACGCGGAGCGTATCGCGCGGCCCGTCCATTGCAAATTGCTGGCGGAAAATCAGGAGCGCCTGCCCGGTCTTCAGCACCGGCCCGCCGAGCCTGACGCCGGACGGCACCAGCGCCTCGCCGCACACCTGCCACGGCGCCTGGTCAACCAGTGCCTGCACGCCTTCAGCGTTGCTGCCCCACCGCTCCACCTGCGCGCGGTCCAGCGTGCGGGTTTCAACCACCGTGCCGTTTGCCAGCAAATCGATGTGCAGGGCCGTCACGCGCAGCGGCGCCTTGCCTTGATTGACGACCGTCAGGTTCTGCAACAGCAGGCTATGGCTCCGCCCTGTCTCATCGAGCGGATAGGCCCACACCTGCCCCGCCGGGCAGAAACGCAGCTCTGCATCCGGCGCTGCTTTCTCCGGCGCGGCCTGCGCCGCCCCAACCGCACCCAGAGCCACAGCGGCCAACAGCGCGAACTTCCGAAATGCCCCCAACGAATCTCTTCCTGCTCTAACGGTCAATGCCACCAAGGCAGATGTACTTGGTCTCGAGGAATTCCTCCATGCCCTCGTGCCCGCCCTCGCGCCCGAGGCCGGATTCCTTGACGCCGCCGAACGGCACCACCTCGGACGAGAGAATGCCGTCATTCACACCGACCATGCCGTATTCCAGCGCCTCGCTCACCCGGATCACCCGGTTCACGTCACGCGTGAAGATATAGCTGGCGAGGCCGTACTGCGTGTTGTTGGCGAGGCGAACACCCTCTTCTTCTGTCTCGAAACGGAACAGCGGCGCAACGGGGCCAAAAATCTCCTCAACGAACAGGTCCATGTCCTCGGTCACATCGGTCAGGACGGTCGGCTGGTAGAACAGGCCGCCCATGGGCGCGCGACCACCGCCGGTGATGGCCTTGGCACCGCCCTTCAGCGCATTCTCCACCAGTCGCTCCACCTTCTCCACTGCGTCTTCGGTGATGAGCGGGCCGACCGACACTCCCTCCTCGGTGCCGTCACCCACCTTCATCTGCGCCACCTTCTCGGCCAGTTTCTTGGCAAAGGCGTCATAGATCCCTGCCTGCACTAGAATGCGGTTGGCGCACACGCAGGTCTGCCCGGCGTTGCGGTATTTGGAGGCAATAGCTCCGTCCACGGCCTGATCCAGATCCGCGTCATCGAACACGATCAGCGGTGCGTTGCCGCCGAGCTCCAGCCCCAGCTTCTTCACCGTATCAGCACATTGCTTGTAGAGGATCTTGCCCACCTCGGTGGAGCCAGTGAAAGACAGTGCTTTTACCAGCGGGCTTTCGCACAGCACCTTGCCCACCGTCTTGGAATCCCGGGTGGTGACGATGTTCAGCACGCCCGGCGGCACGCCCGCTTCCTCGGCCAGCCGGGCCAGCTCCAGAGAGCACAGCGGCGTCTCGGCCGGCGGCTTGATGACCATGGCGCAGCCTGCCGCCAGCGCCGGGCCCGCCTTGCGGGTGATCATGGCGACGGGGAAATTCCACGGCGTAATTGCCGCCACCACGCCGATCGGCTGGCGGAAGGTCAGGAACCGCTTGTTGTTGGCGGTGGTCGGGATCACGTCGCCATAGGTGCGCTTGGCCTCCTCGGCGAACCATTCGATGAATGACGCGCCGTAGGTGACTTCCCCGCGCGATTCCGCAATCGGCTTGCCCTGCTCGGCGGTCATCAGCAACGCGAGGCTTTCGGTGTTGGCGATGATGAGATCATACCAGCGCCGCAGGATGTGATAGCGCTCCTTGGCGGTCTTCGCCGCCCAGCCCGGCAGGGCGCGGTGCGCCGCCTCGATGGCCTGCCGGGTTTCCTCCGCGCCGAGGTCCGGCACATGCGCCAGCACATCGCCATTGGCCGGGTTGGTCACGGGAAAGCGCTTTGCGCCGTCCACCCAGCTGCCGTCCACATAGGCCTTCCTGAGCGTTGCCACATCCATGGGAATTCCCTCCTTCTCGGCCGTCAGCGCCACGCCATGGAAGATGGGGCAAGAAGCGCCAGTGTAAACATGATTTCTGCCGTTATATTAACGTTCAAACAGCAGGGGAAACAGGCATGCGTATCGGTATTCTGACAGGTGGCGGCGACGTTCCGGGCCTCAACCCGTGCATCAAGGCGATCGTTGAAGGCGCGGCGGAACGCGGCTGGGCCGTGACCGGCTTTTTGCGCGGCTGGATGGGCCCCTTGTCCATCGACCCCGACATGGTCGACATGACCGCCGAGAACGGCTGCATCGAACTGACCCCCGCCCGCGTGCGCGGCATCGATCGGCAGGGCGGCACGATCCTGCATACCTCCCGCACCGATCCGCGCAGCAGGCCGGAGGGCGACCGCACCGAGCACGTGTGCGCCGTGCTGAAGGCGCTTGGTATCGACGTCATGATCACGCTGGGCGGAGACGGCACGCTGCGCTTCTCTGCATACCTGTCCAGCCTTGGCGTGCCGGTCATCGCGATCCCGAAGACCATGGACAATGACGTTTTCGGCACCGACTACTGCATCGGCTTTTCCACGGCCGTCAGCCGGTCGGTTGCCGCCATCAACGCGCTGCGCACCACCTCGGCCAGCCACGAGCGCATCGCTGTCGTCGAGCTGTTCGGCCGCCGCAGCGGCGAGACCGCGCTCTTGTCCGGCTTCCTTGCGCAGGCGGATCGCATCGCCATCGCCGAAGTACCGGTGAAGGAGGACCAGCTCATCGCCCAGCTGGTTGCCGACCGGGAGGCCAGCCCCGAGAACTATTCGGTCCTCGTCATTTCCGAGGGCGCGAAGCTGGCCAGCGAGGCAGAGGGCGAGGACCAGATGTCCCGCTCCAATACCCAGCGCAACCCCATCGGCGTTGGCCAGCGCTTCGCCCGCCAGATCGAGGAGAAGAGCGGCGTCGGCACCGTGGTGCAGGAGTTGGCTTATCTCATGCGCGCCGGTTCGCCTGACGCGCTCGACCGCATGGTCGGCTTCGCCTTCGGCACGCTGGCCGTGCAACTGATCGAGCGCGGCGAGACCGGGCGTCTGGTTGCCCTGCGCGACGGCAACTATGAACACGTGCCCGTCGACACCGTGCTTCAGCAGGTCAAGAAGCTGGATGTCACCCGGCTGTATGACCCTGCCACCTACCGCGCCAAGATCGCCTCGGTCGAAGGCATGCCGATGTTCTTGTATTAAATGGACGGATCGGATTGGCTTTCAGAGGGGAGCGCCCCTCGCCCATCCGTCTCTTTTGCCTGCTCTCCAATGGTGTTATGCTGAAATTCAACGCCATTTGAAAACGAGCTAGAGCCATGGGAAGCTGCAAGTCCTCAGACAGGTAAGCCGCAACAACGCCTTCATTGTTGTTGCGGCATCTGCTTCCACTCACTGCCCTTAATTTGCGAAAGCAGATCGCCGCCGAATGTTACTCATTTGAGCGGATGAACACTCATGTCTTTCGTAAAGCCCCGCATCTGGGGATACTCTCTGCCGGCAGCCCTGCTGCTGATGGCACCTTTTGATATCCTCGCATCGCTGGCAATGGACATTTACCTGCCCGTCGTGCCTGCGATGCCCGGCATCCTTCACACCACGCCCACCGTCATTCAGCTGACCCTGGCCCTCTACATGGTCACGCTTGGGCTCGGGCAGATCCTCTTCGGACCGCTCTCGGACCGAATTGGCCGCCGCCCCGTCCTGATCGGTGGCGCTCTCCTGTTTGCGAGCGCGTCGCTTCTGCTCGCCATGACAGCCTCCGCCCCTGTTTTCGTCGGCCTGCGGTTTCTGCAAGGCATGGGAGCCTCTGCGGCGCTCGTCGCCACTTTCGCAACAGTGCGCGATGTGTATGCAGAGAAGCCCGAGGGCGCGGTAATCTATGGAATGTTCAGTTCAATACTGGCGTTCGTCCCTGCGCTCGGCCCCATTGCCGGTGCCGTCCTCGCCAACTTGTACGGATGGCGGGCCATTTTTTTCACGCTCGCCATACTGGCAGCAGTGGCACTCGTGCATGCCTGGCGACGCTGGCCGGAGACACGCAGCACGGATCGCCCGGCTCCGAAGGCAGCGTTCCGGAAAATCCTCGGCAGTTACGCCTTCTGGACCTACACGCTCGGTTTCAGCACTGCGATGGGGGCCTTCTTCGTCTTCTTCTCAACCGCGCCCCGTGTTCTGATCGGCCAGGCAGGCTTCTCCGAAATGGCGTTTAGCGTGGCGTTCGCAACGGTTGCGCTTGTGATGATCGCGACAACACGATGTGCCAGGGCGTTGATTGCCAGATGGGGCATTCCCGGCAGCCTTGCCAGAGGAATGGGAACCATACTGCTTGGAGCCGCCCTCCTTGCCGCAGGACAACTGCTGTGGACGGCCTCGTTCTGGACGTTCGTCCTTCCTATGTGGATCATTGCGATCGGCATGATCTTTGCAGCATCGGTCACGGCGAACGGCGCGCTTCAGGAGTTCGGCGCGGTGGCAGGCACGGCCGTTGCCCTGCACTTCTGTGTGCAGAGCCTGATTGTTGCCGGAGCCGGAACCGTGCTGGTCGTCCTGCTTGACGGCGATACGGCCTGGCCGCTCATCGCCTATTGCACCGTCATGACAAGTGCCACGTTAACAGCACTGGCGGGACTGCAACGGCGGAAGACCCGTTCGGGCACCTCGCCCGCACTATAATCGCAACCAACCCTGGCCTTGTGAGTAGCTTTGCTTACGGGCGCGCACGGTTTCGGCCGGCGCGCCCTTTTGCAGTGACCACATCAGCGCCAGACGGGGGTTTGATTCATGTCCACAAGTTTGAAGTCACCGCCGGGCTGCGGTTCATTTGAGAAATAGAACATTGTTCGCGGCGGGAAGAAGCGATCAGCGTCGGGGAACGCCTGGTGGAAAGCGTCGCGTACGCGACTGCGGACCGCCTCTTCGTGGATCTGGTAAAAAGGCCTGAGGGTTTTCAGAACGTAATCGAAGAACTCGTGGCCAATGAAGCGGTCATAGACGAGGCTGTAGCGCGGGGGTGCCGGATAGTCTGACGACCCGCCGACTCCCGCTCCTGCAAAAGGCACTGCAAGGCCGCGCCGCTGCCGGGTATCCAGATCGACCCAGGCATCGAAATCGCGGTGAACCACGCGCTCGGGCAAGAAATTCTCATCCAGTTCCAGCAAGGTATTTTGCCCATGGGATTCCAGCAGCACGCCCCAGTTACGAGCAACCTCGACCCAGCACTCAACCACGGGAATCAGGATATGATCGACCAGAAATGCTTCCGGCTGGAGGCCTGATCGCTCGATCATCTGCACGATCAGCGGCGGATCGCCTGGATGGTTCAAGTCCCCGCCATAAAGCGCAAAGCAGGGAACAAGAGCCTTCTTTGCGTGAAATGGGCGGGGACTGGTCTCCCTGATCACGAAGCCCCACCCTTCCTTGTCATCGCCAATGGCCATTCCGAGGGCTTCCGGCAGATAGGCGAACCTCGCCATGTCGACATGGGCCAAATCCCGGCTGATGGCGATGCTGTTCTCGATGTTCTTGCGCCTGAGCCGCCGATTGAAACGGGAAATGCGGCGGGGGAGATGCAGCTTGATGAAATGAGGCGGAACGTCTCCGCCAGACGTACAGGTGAAGACCGTCCGGGTAGAGGCCGTCGGGGCGACCGCAACCCGCCCGGCGTGGGGACAGGCCTTCAGTTCATCAAGATGCTCGATGCCGGGCAGGTCCCACACCTCCGGATGCACCATGAAAAGCACGTGTTCCGGCCTGATGTAATGCTCCAGAAGGCGCTGCGAAGGGTCAGCCTCAAATATGGAAACGCGATATCTGGGCACGCATATACCGAACAGATCAAAGGATGGCGTGCCGGATCGAGGCTGATACTGGGGCGCGACTTCTGACCGGGCGGCGAAGGGACTATACGTCCGCGTCCCTTCGTTCACATACCTTTCCATGTAGAGAAGCGCTTCGTGCCCCTCTGAAACCGCTTCGATTTTCATATGCGCCACCACCTCTCGCCCATACGGCGAGCGGTTCCCGGCATTGCATTCCTGAGGCGGGTGCGCCGTTGCGTGCGCATGACGCCATCTCTCCGCCGCGACCTCACCGAGGCTCTGGCGAATAAACCCTCAACTGCCACATGCGGTTCATCTGCACGGGCGTGCGCCAACGACGTCCCGGGGGCGCCGCCGCCCGGCTTGGCTCAGCGCCTTACTTCGCCGTCGCGACCACCTTCACCTGAACCGGAATGTCGAGTGAGACCCAGTCGCCCTTGGCATCGGAGCCGCTGCCGATACCCCAGGCGGTGCGCTTGACCGTCATCCTCCCGGTCATGGTGGCGGTGTTGCCGGCGATGTCCAGCGTGAACGGCAGTTTCACCGGCACGGACTTGCCGCGCAGAGTCAGCTGACCGTCGGCGACATAATCGTTGCTACCGGTCTTGGTGATTTTGGTGGCAACGAACTTCGCCTGCCGCGCCTTGGCGATGTCGAACCAGTCTGCACTCGGCAGCGTCTTGTCGTACATGGCATCGCCGGTCTTGGCGGAGGCCAGATCGATGCTTACCGCGACCTTGGCCGCCTCCGGCCTTGCCGGATCAAAATCGATATTCGCCTGCCATATCGTGAAGCTGCCCTTGAAGGTCTTGCCCACATGCTGGCCGCTAAAGCTGATGCTGCTTTGCTTTGCATCTACCGCCCATGGCCGCGCATCGGCAGCAGTTGCAAACCCCATGCTACTGGCCAGCAACAGGCTGGTGACGGATAGGAAAACGGATCGGTTGCGCATAACCATACTCCTTAACGGCTCAGCCACGGCAGCATGCGGGCCAGCACATCGTCCCGGTCGATGAAATGGTGCTTGAGCGCGCCGCCCACGTGCAGGAACAGAAGGCCAACCGCACCGAAGGCGAGCAGTTCATGCACTTCTTCCGCCGCGCCGTTGATCTGCAGGGCACTGGCGGCATTGGTCAGCTGTGTGATATGCGGCCACTCGAACAGCCCGAACCACATGGTCGGCAATCCGAACGGACTGGTCGAGACGATCACCCAGCCCGACAGCGGCATGACCAGCAGGATCACATAGAATGCCCAGGCGGTGGCATGCGCCGCCGTCTTCTGCCAGCCGGGCATGGCATCCGGCAGCGCAGGTGCCGGATGCCCCAGCCGCCACAGCAGCCGCACGACAGTCAGCACCAGCACGGTCAGGCCGAGCGACTTGTGAAGCTGGAAAACCTCGAAGGCCAGCGCTTGCGTTTCAGGGTTCCTGATGGCGTCTCCCATCCAGAACCCCGCTATCAGCAGGGCAATCACCGCCAGAGCGATCAGCCAGTGCAAAATCACCGCAACCGTCGAATACCGACTCATTTGAGGGCCTTCCAGCTTCTGAACGCCTGATGCAGCTTACTTCTTTTCGAGGAATTCTGCCTCGATCAGAACGGTTACCTCATCGCCAACCATCGGCACCATGTTCTTCACACCGAAGTCGGAGCGCTTGAACGTGGTGGAGGCGGAAAAGCCGAGGGCACCGCCGCCGCGCATCGGATGGGTCTTGGCGCCGTTCAACGTCACGTCCAGCGTCACCGGCTTGGTGACCCCATGCAGCGTCAGGTCGCCGTGAACCTTGCCGGTGGCCTCGGTCAGTCGCTCCACCTTGGTGGAGACGAACTTGATCTCCGGATACTGCGCGGAATTCAGGAACACCTCGCCCGCAATCTTGGCGTCAAAGTTTTCCTGCTTGGGGAACGGGTAGTCCGTGCGCACCGACTTGGGATCGATGGTCACGCTGAGGGTGCTGTTCTCCGGCTTGGCGGCATCGAAGTTCAGCGTGGCGTCGAACTTGGTGAAGCGGGCCGTGTAGTTGGACAGGCCCATGTGGTTCACCTTCCACACGACGCTGGCATGGGTCGGGTCGAGCGTATAGGTGCCGCTCGGCACTTCCAGCGCCGCAGCAGTCGGCTGCTGTGCAACAGCAGCGCCCGTCAGGCCGGAAGCCAGCAGCGGAACCGCCACCAGGGCAGCCAGTACCTTCTTGTTCATGGGTTTATCCTCCGGAGAAATTCTTAGCCGAGCCGGTCTGCGCGCAGCTGCCTGATCACGGATCAGAAACATGGCGTGCCGTCACCCGGCCCGTACCACTTAGATATGCCGAACACCTTCACGTGGCGAGTAAGGCCGCAACGGTTTCTTTCTCCGCGATTTGAGAACAATCCTTCCCGACCGGCAATCCCCCTTCCCCACAATGCCAACGCCCCAAACGAAAACGACCGCCCTTTGGGGGAGGGCGGCCGTTCTCGCATTGAGTCTTGAGCAGGGATCAGGCTGCCTTGAGCACCTTGTGGATCTTGTCCTGCGCGGTCTGCTCGTCGATGTTCTCCATCGCGGCAAGCTCGCGGGCCAGACGGCTGATTGCCGCTTCGTAGATCTGGCGCTCGGAATAGGACTGTTCCGGCTGGTCATCGGCGCGGTGCAGGTCGCGCACCACTTCAGCGATGGAGACCAGATCGCCCGAGTTGATCTTGGCTTCATATTCCTGCGCGCGGCGCGACCACATGGTCCGCTTGATGCGCGGCTTGCCCTTCAGGGTGGTCAGGGCTTCCTGCAGGGTCGCCTGGCTGGAGAGCTTGCGCATACCGACGGCTTCTGCCTTGTTCATCGGGACCCGAAGGGTCATCCGCTCTTTCTCGAAGCGGATCACATAGAGTTCGAGCTGCACGCCAGCCACTTCGGTGGCTTCAAGCTCGATCACCCGGCCCACGCCATGCTTGGGGTAGACAACGTAGTCGCCCACGACGAACTTCAGGGATTTTGCCGCCATTCTTAGTATCCTGTCATCTCTCTGCACAGAACGTCCAAGCAAGGGCACGACTCATACCGTTTCAGCGCTGACCACGGAGGTGGCCGCGCGATGCCCGCTAAAATCCGGGGAGAGGATTGGCCTGCGTTGCGCCAAAACAGTTCAAATTCGTGCGTTAGACGTCGTCGCAAGCATGTAACATAAAGGGCGCATAATTTCCACCCCTTTATGCCGCATTGCAACGTGAAGCGCCCCGCGTTCGAGATGAACGCGAGGAACTCATCAACAGATAGACCGGAAAACTGGTTTAGCTACCCTGCCCCGGATTCTCCGAGAAGAGCGTGGCCAGCTTGTTCTCGACGCCCTTGTAGTCGTCGGCGTCGGCGGGTGGCGTGCCCTTGGTGGTGATGTTCGGCCAGACGGCGGAATACTTGGCGTTCAGCTCCAGCCAGCTTTCCAGCCCTGCCTCGGTATCCGGCAGAATGGCCTCGGCCGGGCATTCCGGCTCGCACACGCCGCAGTCGATGCATTCGTTCGGATTGATGACGAGCATGTTCTCGCCCTCGTAGAAGCAGTCCACGGGGCACACTTCAACGCAATCCATATACTTGCAACGAATGCATGCGTCGGTAACGACGTAGGCCATCTTAAGTCCGGCTCCTTTAATTCGATACCCCGTCTGCTAGCGAAGCACCCATGGGCCGTCAACACCCATATGGGCGGATAATAGCAGCAGAGCATTCTCAACCGAAGCCGAAACGGCGCAAAAAGACGGGCCGGAGCCTGTCAAAGCGTCAGATGGTGGCGGCTTCCGTTGCAATTTCCGGCACTGTCATGGCGGCCGGCTGCGGGCTGAGGTCACTGTAGAGCAGTCGCGCCGTCGAGTACGGTCCGCGGCGCTCCGCCATCCCCTCCACCTTCACCACGACCACCCGCCCCGCCTTGGGGAAGCTGATGACCGAACCGACCCGGACCGCCGCATGCGGCTTGTCCACCACCCGCCCGTCCATTCTCAGGTGGCGGCTGCTGCACATGGCCGCAGCCTCCACACGGGTCTTAAACAGACGGGCAAACCACAACCACTTGTCCAGCCGCTGCGAGCCGTTGTCCATGCAGGCACGTCTCCTTCCGAGAGCCTAGTTCCGATGCCAGGCGGCAAGTGCAGCGAACGGGGACGCAGGCTGGGCGGTCTGACGCTCGACCTGCGCCACGCGGCGGCGATTTGCTGCGTGGCCTTTCCACTTATACGCAACGATCGAGGGGGCATCTTCGCCCTCCTCGGACTTCATCATGGTGCGGCGATAGCCGAGGGCCACCATCAGCCGGGCGAAATCCGTCTGACTGAGCCCCACCATCGAGACCAGCTGCCCCGTCGGCACGATAGGCCCGCCGTCCTTGCCGCCATCGCGCAGCATGTCCATCAGCCGCTCGACCAGATCGACCCTCACGGCCTTGTCTCCCACAGCCCAGTAACCGGCGGCGGTATAGGCGGCAGGCGATATGCCCTGCGTTACGCCCATGGAGACCGGAGCATTGTCCGGCAACTCAGGAATGGCATCCACCATCGGGTTCGCTGACGCCCACAGGGCCATACGCCAGCGCATGGCCGCAGGCTTCAGCGCGGCAGGCACGAACACGTGCCGCGCGCCAATCTTGATGCCGGCCTTGGCCAGCCAGCGCCGCTCGTCCCGGCTCAAGGCCCTGAGCTGCGCTTCTGCGCTGGCGCGCGTGACCACGCCCAGACCATCGATCAACTGCACCGCCAGCCCGCGGGCCGGGCCGCCCACGTTGCGCGCGCCCCTACCTTCCAGCTCGCCCTCGGCCAGCACGGCCAGCCGCAGCAACGGCTTCAGCAGCTTCTCCGTCCGCAGTTTGACCCAGGTCTCCAGCCGGGCCAGCACCGCAGTCTTGTCCAGAAGCGGCAGTGCCGCTGCGCCAGCCTCCAGCCGCACGCGGGGAGACAGAGCATCCCGGCCGGGGATCAGCGTTGCGACCCAGGCGCCCTTCCACAGCAGCCGTACATAGGGGGCTGCCGGCGCGAACTCATAGGCGATGTCCGCTTCCTCGCTTCCGGCCAGCGCCTTGGCCCGGCGGCTCATCTCGGCCGCCAGTGCCCGATCCGCTGCCGCCATCATGCGGCGGCGGTCTTCATGGCGGGCATCGGGATCAATGGTGAAATTGAAGCCGGACAGCGTGCCGATGGAGTGGCCCTCCACCTCAACCGAGCCATTCTCATCAACTTCCACATCAATGGCCGTGCGCCCGCCAGCCTGCCGCAACAGCACGGAGGTGCGCCGGTCGACGAACCGCTGGATCAGTCGCTCGTGCAACACGTCGGAGAGCTTGTCCTCCAGCGCGCGGGCGCGTCCCGCCCAGTGGGCCGGGTCGTCCAGCCAGTCGGCGCGCTGGGAGACGTAAGACCATGTGCGAATGCCGGCGATACGGCCCGCAATCGTCTCGATATCACCGTTTACCTGATCCAGCCGAGCGATTTCGGCCGCGATCCAGTCCGTCGGCAGCGTACCGTTGCCCTCCGACAGATGCTTGAAAATGCGCAGCACGAGGCGGGCGTGAATGTCCGGGCTTACCTTGCGGTAGTCCGGTACCTGACAGGCATCCCACAGGCGGCGCACGCGATTGCTGCGCCGCGCCCGGTCCTCCACCAGCGGTTCGCCGGCCAGGCGGCGCAGCACGGCCACGTCCACCGCATCATCCGCCCGCATCAGCTCCAGACGCGGCGGGCGCGTATCAAGCGAACGCAGCAGGTCACCAACGGAGTTAAAGCTCAGGCTGGCGTTGCGCCAGATCAGCCGCTCGAGCGGCGCGAAGGTATGGTTCTCAATGGCCACCACTTCTTCCGGCATCAGGCCCTTGCGCTCATCCGCGCCGAACTGGACCGCACCAAAGGTGCCGTCCCGCTGGTGCCGCCCGGCGCGGCCAGCGATCTGGGCCATCTCTGCAGGCGTCAGCCGGCGGTGGCGCTTGCCGTCGAACTTGTGCAGCCCGGCGAATGCCACGTGGGTGATGTCCATGTTCAGGCCCATGCCGATGGCGTCTGTCGCCACCAAATAGTCCACCTCGCCAGATTGATAGAGCCCCACCTGCGCGTTGCGGGTGCGAGGGGACAGCGACCCCATCACCACGGCGACGCCGCCGCGCTGCCGGCGCAGCATCTCGCCGATGGCGTATACCTGATCCGCCGAGAAGGCGACGATCGCGCTGCGCTTGGGCAGACGCGAGAGCTTCTTCGGTGCGGCATAGGAAAGAGTAGAAAAGCGCGGCCTCGAAATGATCTCCGCATCGGGCAGCAGCTTGCTGATCAAGGGCCGCAGCGCGTCCGAGCCGAGAATCATCGTCTCGTCCCGGCCCCGCGCCCGCAAGATTCGGTCGGTAAAGATGTGTCCCCGCTCATCATCCGCGCCCAGCTGCGCCTCGTCGATCGCAACGAAGGACACATCCTTGTCCAGCGGCATCGATTCTGCGGTGC
>NZ_DATBUP010000228.1:0-11640 GCF_036515995.1 Pedomonas sp.
CACGGCCAGCGCCCCCGCCGCGCCGAGCGCCTCGCTCCGGCGCGCTGCGTCTGTTTCGCCAAAGCGGCCGAACATCAGGCGGAACAGCGCCGGATGCTGGCGGGCAAAGCGCACATAGGCCAGACCCATCGCCCGGAAGGCCGCACGCGGATCCTCTTCGGCCGCACCGGCCTCGGCCTGCAGGCGCGCCAAACGCTGGAAGCCTTCTGCCGCAAGCGCGGCCAGCAGCGCCTCCTTGTCCGGAAAGTGACGGTAGGCGGCGTTGGGCGACACGCCAACCCGGCGGGCCAACTCCCGCAGGCTGATGTTCCCCTCCGCTTGCGCCTCCAGCATCCCAAGGGCGGTGGCGACCAGCTCCTCCCGCAGGTTTCCATGGTGATAACGCCGCCCGGACACGGACAAATCTCCGTCCTCGGAATCCATGTTGACACCGTCCACATTCTGTCGCATCGTCATGTTCACACCGTACACATATGCGTGCACCATGCAACCCTCAGGTTTAGAGGCCTCAGGTTCAGAGGAAAGGGACCCGCATGCCTGGATTTGCTGATCGCGCCGTTGGCGCTCTCGTTCAAGTCATTCAACGTCTGGCACCGGATCAGGGCAAGGCCAACCCCTGGCTGGAAGGGGGCTTTGCCCCAGTGGACACGGAAGTGGAGGAGACAGCGCTGCGTACGACCGGCAGCGTGCCTGCCGAACTGGATGGCCTCTTTGCCCGCATCGGACCCAACCCGGTGCGTCCGCCGGAGGATCCCGGGCGCTACCACTGGTTCTCGGGCGACGGCATGGTGCACGGCGTGCGCCTGAGCGAAGGCCGGGCGCTGTGGTATCGCAACCGCTGGGTGCGCTCCAGCTCGGTAAGCCAGACGCTCGGCGAGCCGCCCGCTCCGGGTCCGCGCCGGGGCATCTTCGACACGGTGAACACCAACGTCATAGCCCATGCGGGGCAGATCTGGGCGCTGGTGGAGGCCGGCCCCTTCCCCGTGGCACTGGATGCGCGGTTGGAGACGGCGGCCCACACCGACCTTGGCGGTACGCTGGACACTGCCTTCAGCGCCCACCCGCACCGCGATCCGGCCACCGGGGAGTTGCATGCCATCTGCTATGACGCCCGGATACAGAATCGCCTGTTCCATGTGGCCGTGGGCAAGGATGGCCGGGTGAAGCGGCGGGTGGACATTCCCGTGCAACACGGCCCGATGGTGCATGACTGCGCGCTGACCGAGACGTATGTGCTTGTCTTCGACCTGCCGGTAACGTTCTCGCCCAAGCGGCTGCTGCGCGGCAGTACCATGCCCTACGGCTGGAACCCCCGGCACGAGGCGCGCATCGGCCTGCTGCCAAGGCGCGATGGCGCGACGGCGAACGACATCCTCTGGTGTGCGGTTGATCCGTGCTTCGTGTTTCACAGCTGCAACGCCTTCGATCTGCCGGACGGGCGGGTGCAACTGGACGTGGTGGTTCACGACCGCATGTTCGACGTCTCGATGACCGGACCGGACTCCGGCCGGATCACCTTCGAGCGCTGGCTGCTCGACCCGCGCCGCGGCACGACGGCCCGAACGGTGGTGGACGAGCGGGGCCAGGACTTCCCGCGCATGAACGAGCAACTGGCAACCCGGCCCTATCGCCATGCCTATACAGTCTCGTTCGGCGGACCCCTGGACGGCGGCACCTGTCTTCTGAAGCACGACCTCGAGACCGGGCGGACGGAGACTCACCAGCATGGCCCGGGCCGGCACACGGGCGAGGCCGTGTTCGTGCCGCGCGACGGAGCAACGGCGGAGGATGACGGCTGGCTGCTGAGTTTCGTTTATGATGCCAACCGCCGGGCGAGCGATCTCGTGATCCTGAACGCACAGGATGTGGCCGGTCCGCCCCAGGCGGTGGTGCATCTGAACCACCGTGTGCCGCATGGCTTCCACGGCAACTGGCTCAGCGCGCGCGAGGTGGAGATGGGATAGTCATCCGGCGGGATAGTCTTCCGGCCCTGGCCTTTCCATGCGGAGGATCCGAATCCCCCGCAAACAGGAGACAGCCTCCATGTGGTCTTCATCGCCGCTCGGCGAAGAACGCCCGCAGGATTTCGGCCGCCGCGGTTTCGGAGAGGCCGCCGTATACCTCGGGCCGGTGATGGCAGGTGGCGTGACTGAACACGCGGGGGCCGTGCTCCACCCCGCCGCCCTTGGGATCGCTGGCGCCGAAGTACACCCGGCGCAGGCGGGCAAAGGAGATCGCCCCGGCACACATGGGGCAGGGCTCCAGCGTGACGTAGAGATCGCACCCGTTCAGCCGTTCGTCCTGAAGCTTGCGGGCGGCCTCGCGGATCACGAGCACTTCGGCATGGGCCGTGGGGTCGCTGTCGGCACGCGTGCGGTTGCCGTTCGCCGCAAGAACCTCGCCGCGCTCGCTGACGATCACCGCTCCCACAGGCACCTCGCCCCGCCCTGCTGCAAGACGGGCCTGCTCCAACGCCATTTCCATGTACCGGCTCATGGCGCGCACCCTAACGAAGCGAAGGGCCGGACGGAAGGGCCGCAGGCGAAATCGACGGAAGCCGCAAAAGAGTATTTGACAACGGTTCGCAATTAGGAGATCTTGCAGTTAAGAATGAAATGCAACTTAGCAAGGAGATCCCTTCCCCGGTTCACTGTCTTACCGCCGCGCCACCTCCTCCCTGATGTGTCCTCCGGCGCGGCGCCTCCCCGAGGGCAGGTGTGCATTCCGACCTTACCACCCTGCAAGGTTCGCACGCCTGCCCTCCCCAGACGGGTTTCCAGCCTACTCTCCCCGGAAACCCGGCTCACTTGCCCATCACGTGGTCCGTGAAAACTGAGGCGGTGGCTCAAACCACCGCCTCCTCTTTTTCAGGCTCTCCCTTTGCGCAGGGTGACAGGGTTGGACAGGCCTTCCGTGTTGACACGGACAGCCATTACCCGTTTCCTGTTCGCCACATGACAGGAGGGGGATATGGTCGAAGCGGTGATGCGGTCTTACTATTCAGCTTATAATGCGGTGGATGCCGAAGCGCTGCAGGCGCTCCTCTCCCCTGACGTGGAGCTGGTCTCGGCGCTGGGCACGCAGGCCGGGCGCGACGCCTATCTGGCAACCTATGGCTTCATGACCGGCAATTTCGTCGATCAGATGGAGCCGCAGGACATTCAAGTGAGCGGCAACGTGGCCAAGGTGCGCATCCGCAACGCACTGACAGCGCGCAACGATATTCCAGACTTCATGGGACAGGCGATTTCGAAGGGTCAGCAGATCGTACTGGATCTCGTCGGCACGTACACCGTCTCCGACGGTCAGATCTCCCGGATCGAGATCTCCCAGGGCTGAGCAGATTCAAAGGCGCGGCGCAGCAACCGCCTGCCGGGCGAGGCATGGCCATGGCTATGCCTCGGCCCCGATCTGACGGCGAACGCCCACCGGCAGGATGACACCCGTCTCCTCATCAACCAGCACCATGCGCGGCGGATCATCGAGCGAGAGCGTTTGGGCAACCAGACGCTCCGACTCCGAAAGCTCGCGGCAGGCGTGGCGCAGCCGCCTGCGCGTCTCCTCCGTGAGCCTGTCCGCCTGCGGCCGAATTCGGCGGCGCATGAAAAGCGTGTCCAGCCATGTCATGGTGTCTGCCCACCCGCCAGATGCAGCGGCAGCAGCATGAACGCGATGACCTGAAGCAGCAGGGAGAGCAGAATGAGGCGCAGGCCCCAGGTGCGGCTGCGCGCGCTCAGGGCGTTGCCCTGAAGATATTGCTCGTAGGCGACCGCGTAGCTGGCGGTCAGCACGCGCCGCGCGTGTCCGGCCACCTCCTCGGCCGTGGCGTTCGCCGGGGTGTCGCTGATCAGATCCGCCAGGCGCGGCGGCTCGTGGTAGACGAACAGCCACTCGGCCATGAGGATCTGGTACGCGGAGGCGAACAGCGCCGCCGCCGCAAGGCCGCCAAGCAGGAGGATGGAGAGGGTGGCCGGCTCCTGCCAGCGCGCCATGTCCACCTGCACCGCCAGACTGCTGAACGCGAACACCGAGAAGGACAGGGCCGCGACCGGCGTGCTGACGCTGCTGCGGATCGTCTCCCGCCGCGCCCGCTCGCTCAGGTAAAGCTGCCGGAAATGCTCGAGATGAAGGTCTGTTACCGGGTCCATACCGGCTTCATGCCCGGCAGCAAGGGGTGGTTCCTTCGTCCGCGACAAGCAGGGCCAGCAGTGCATCGAGTGGAGCACTGCGCCATTTTCCGGATGTCTGCGGACATTTAGGAAAGAGCGCAGCCTTGTCTTTGCAGAGGGTCTTGGACCCTCTGCACTCCCGGCCTTTTGGTGGCGTGTCTGATGCCTAAGGGAAGATGCAATGTAGAATGGGCCGTGTTTCCGTGCCTGCCCAAATTTCTTGATCCGGCTGCATCAGATCGCGGCTTTTCTGCATCTTTTCCGGCCGCGCGTCTGTTCACCACAGGGTGCCCCACCTTCCCCGGAAGCCGCGTTGCAGAGTGATTCTACGACCAGGGTCTACCTTGACCGGTTGTTGCGGCCGGCTAACCTTGCTCAATGCGGTGTCTCTGCGCACTTTTGCTGATTTCCGGCCTTGGCGGCTGTGACATTCCTTGTGACACCATGACCCTCAAGCGGAGCCTGTCGCCCAATGGCGACTACAGCGCTGTGGTATTTCGCAGGGATTGCGGCGCGACAACGGGCTTCTCGACCCAGATTTCCATACTCGGCCCCGACGAAACCCCTGACGAGGGCGGCAACGTATTCGTCGCAGACGACAATCATGGCACAGCGACCCTGTTGCTGATGAGCGGGCCATGGGCCGATGCCCAGTGGCTTGGCCCCCGGCACCTGCTTGTGAGGTATGCCCCGGGCGCACGGATATTTCGTAAGGAAGAACGGGTGGAGGGCGTGACCGTCACCTTCAAGGCGGCTTTCTGATTTTGTATCGCCCTGTGGAATCGGTGGGAATCATTCCGCTGAATTCTAGAGCCTTTTCCGATCTGATTGGTTCAGATTGCGGCTCTAAGCTCTTTGTTGGTCGCACTTTCCTAAACGCAGGGTGTGCCACCCTGCTCGAAAGCTGCTCCAGTGTTTTCGGCGCGTGACGGCGCGAAAACGCCCGGCCCAAAGAAAAAGCCCGGGGATTTCTCCCCGGGCCCTTCCCCTGCGTGACAACTTGTATGCCGGTGCGCACCCGAGCAGGGCGGGCGCGCAACGCACTGCTTACTCGGCAGCGGCGCGGTTGTGGCGCTTGCGCTCGTGCGGATCGAGGAAGCGCTTGCGCAGGCGGATGACCTTCGGGGTCACTTCCACCAGTTCATCGTCGGCGATGTAGGCGATGGCCTGCTCCAGCGTCAGCTTCTTCGGCGGGGTAAGACGGATGTTGTCGTCCTTGCCCGATGCGCGGAAGTTGGTGAGCTGCTTGGACTTCAGCGGATTGACCTCGAGGTCGTTTTCCTTGGCGTTCTCGCCAATGATCATGCCCTCGTAAACGTCATCGCCCGGCGACACCATGATGATGCCGCGCTCTTCCAGACCCTGAAGCGCGTAGCCGACGGCCTGACCGGAGCCCAGCGAGATGAGCACGCCGTTCTGACGGCCCGCGATGGGGCCCTTGTACGGACCGTAGTCCTCGAACGAGCGGTTCATGATGCCGGTGCCGCGGGTGTCGGACAGGAACTCGCCGTGGTAGCCGATGAGGCCGCGCGACGGTGCCTTGAAGACGATGCGGGTCTTGCCGCCGCCGGACGGGCGCATGTCGGTCATCTCGGCCTTGCGCAGGCCCAGCTTCTCGACGACGACGCCGGCGAATTCCTCGTCCACGTCCACCTGCACGGTTTCGTACGGCTCAAGACGCTGACCGGTTTCCGGATCGGTCTGGAACAGCACGCGCGGACGGGAGATCGACAGCTCGAAGCCCTCGCGACGCATGGTCTCGATGAGCACACCCAGCTGGAGTTCGCCGCGGCCCGCTACTTCGAAGCTGTCCTTATCGGCGCTCTCGGTGATCTTGATGGCCACGTTGCCTTCGGCCTCGCGCATCAGGCGATCGCGGATCATGCGGCTGGTGACCTTGTCGCCGTCGCGGCCCGCCAGCGGCGAATCGTTCACGGCGAAGCGCATGGACAGGGTCGGCGGATCGATCGGCTGGGCCTCGATGGCCTTCTCCAGCGTCAGCGCGCCGATGGTCTCGCCCACGGTGCCGACGGTGAGACCGGCGATGGCGACGATGTCGCCCGCCTGAACCTCGTCGACCGGCTGGCGCTCAAGGCCACGGTAAGCCAGCAGCTTGGAGGCGCGGCCCTGCTCGACGACCTGACCGTCCTTGTTCAGAACCTTGATCGGGTCGTTGACCTTCAGGCGGCCCTGCTGCACGCGGCCGGTGAGCACGCGGCCGAGGAACGGCTCGCGGTCCAGCAGCGAGGCCAGCATGGCGAACGGCTCTTCGGTGGAGCCGACCTTGGGGGTAGTCACGTGGTTGACGATCAGCTCGAACAGCGGCGCCAGGGTGCCCGAGCGGGCTTCCGGATCGCTGGAGACGTAACCGCCGCGGCCCGAACCGTAGAGAACCGGGAAGTCGAGCTGTTCTTCGTTGGCTTCCAGCGCCACGAACAGGTCGAAGATCTCGTTCAGAACTTCATCCGGGCGGCCATCCGGGCGGTCGATCTTGTTGACCACCACGATCGGGCGCAGGCCCAGCGCCAGCGCCTTGCTGGTCACAAATTTGGTCTGCGGCATCGGGCCTTCGGCGGAGTCCACCAGAAGAATGACGCCATCGACCATGGAGAGGATGCGCTCCACCTCGCCGCCGAAGTCGGCGTGGCCCGGAGTGTCCACGATGTTGATGCGAGTGTCGCCCCAGGTAACAGACGTACACTTGGCGAGAATGGTGATGCCGCGCTCGCGCTCCAGATCGCCGCGGTCCATGACGCGCTCTTCAACGCGCTGGTTTTCTCGGAACGTGCCCGAGTTGCGGAAAAGCTGATCGACCAGAGTGGTCTTGCCGTGATCGACGTGAGCAATAATTGCGACGTTGCGCAGGGTCATTAAAGAATAGCCTCGCTTGGGGATGCCAGTGCGCCCGGCTTATACCGGCAGTGTTACCGGAGGATTGCGGCGGACCGGCGCTTATATCGAGCGAGGGCCGACACAGCAAGCGCAGCCATAATACAAAAGGATTTTTTTGGCGCGACTATAGGGCGGTTGATCCTGCACCGGGCAGAACCGCTGGAACCTTCAGGAAAGTCTAATTTCCCGGAGGTTAAGGCCTCCGGCCTGTCGGAACGGTGCCGACACGCCGGAAGATCATGCCGCCGCTCCGGCCGTTGCGCAACTGGCAAACGACGTCTTTTTTCGCCCAACCGCGCTCTGCGCGCCACACTTCTGATGCTCCTCACGCCCCCGCGAGGCCTGATGGTCGCTCAGGCGGGGAAAACCTGGCGCCACAGGGTCACGTCCACCCGGTCGAACAGGCCGGCCCTGGCGTAGGGGTCTTCCGCGGCAAAACGCTCGGCAGCAGGGCGGTCTTCGGCCTCGATGATCAGCAGGGAACCGAAGGGCTGGCCATCGTCGGTGAGCATGGGGCCAACGGCGATCAGCTTCACCGCGCCCGAGTTCACATAGTCCAGATGCGCCGGACGGGTGGCGGCGCGCAGCTCCTGCGCCTGCGGCTTGTCCCAACACTGGATGATGAACTGAGGCATGGCGGCTTCCTGTGCGTAAGAGAATAAAGTCGGCTGCGGTATAGCGGCGTGCGGGCCGTGCGTCTGCCCCCTTGCTTGCGGCGAGCGAAGGCGGGCAGGCGAAGACAGCAGCGGCTTGCCTAAAGCGGCCTTGTGATCCGGTTGCTGCGGGTTTAGGCGTGCGCCATGGTGCAGCGTTTCCTCCGTTCGATGGCCTCTACCCTGCCCGGCCTTGCCGCATTGGCAGGGCTGGCGCTGCTGGGCCAATGGGCAAGCGGCTTTGCCGGCCTGCCCGGCCCGGTGCTTGGCCTTGCCGCCTATGTGGCGCTGATGGCCGCCGTTCCCGGCTTCGCCCGCGCCACCCAGGCCGGGGCCGAACTGCTGCTGAAGATTCTGGGCGCGCTGATCACCCCCGCCGCCGTGGGGCTGGCGCTGCATCGGAACGAACTGGCGAGCGAGGCCGGACGGCTGGCGCTGATCATCGTGCTGTCGACCGTCATTACAGGCGTTGTCACCGCCTATGCCTACAAGGCGCTGCGCAGGTGGGGGGCAGGCAAATGACCGAATCGCTGGTGACGGGCTTGACCATCGTTGGCGGCATTGCGGCCACCGCCCTTGCCTACTGGACCGCCGTGCGCATCAGCGGCCTGCTGCGCCAGCACCCGCTGGCCAACCCCATTCTGATTGCCGCGCTGCTGATTCTGGCCGGCCTCATCGTGCTGCGCCTGCCGGTTGCAAGCTACATGCACAGCGTCGAGCCGCTGCGCTGGCTGCTGGGCCCGGCAACGGTGGCGTTCGGCCTGCCGATCTACCGCCAGCGGGCGCTGCTTCTCTCGGCGGGCAAGGCGCTGATCGGGGCGCTGCTGATCGGCTCGTTCACCGGCATCGTCTCCGCCGTGGCGCTGGCCCGGCTGTTCGGCGTTTCAACCAACACGATGCAGGCACTGACCACCAAATCCGTCACCAGCCCGTTCGCCATCGCCATCATGGAGCGAGTGGGCGGCCCCAGCGAACTGGCGGCGGGCCTCGTCATCCTGACCGGCCTGGTGGGCGTGGCGGTGCTGCCCGCCTGCCTGAAGCGCGAGCGGGAGCGGGACCCGGAAAGCTACGCGCTGGCCATGGGCATGGCGGCGCATATCGTGGGCAACCAGCACGTGGCGCGCGTGGCTCCGCAGGCGCTCAGCATCGCCGGGCTGGCGCTCACCGTGGCGGGCCTTGCCACCACCGTCATGCTGCCGCTGCTGTGGGGCTGGCTGATCGGCTGAACCAAGGCGGCAATCAATCGCCGTTTTCGATTATTACAAGCTATAAATATCATTGAACCGATTACTTGTTTCTCGCCGATTTGCCTATATTTTGGATACGGACACGTGAAACGGAGGAAATCACATGGCTCATGCAGATTCGAAAGAAACCCTTGAGATCGGCCTTTCCGCCGAAGCGCGCGAGACGGTCGCGGGTGTTCTGAACCGGCTGCTGGCCGATGAGTTTCTCCTGTACGTGCGCGCCCGTGCGTTCCACTGGAACGTGACCGGCCGTCACTTCAAGCAGGACCACGCCCTGTTCGAGGAAGAGTACGAAGCGCTGGACGAGACCATCGACGAGGTCGCCGAGCGCGCCCGAGCGCTGGGCTACAAGGTGCAGGCAACGCTGGCCCAGTTCACGCAAATTGCAACCCTGCCGGAGGCGGACAGCACCGAGCTGACCTCCGAGCAGATGATCGCCACCCTGCGCGACGGCCATGAGGCGCTGGCCCGCCAGCTGCGCAACGACATTCAGGTGGCAGACGAGGCCGGGGACGAAGGCACCGCCGACTTCCTGACCGCCCTGCTGGAAGGCCACGAAAAGCGTGCATGGATGCTGCGCGCTCACCTGCAGGACTGACCTGGCAGGCATTGGTTTGAATTAGCTTTGCGGCTTACCTCCCCCCCTTGTGGTTTGCCGCAATATCGCCGGTCGCGCTCCGCTTCCCCCCTCCCCCACCGGAGCGCGGCCGGCACCCCTTCTCTTTGGCCCTTCCCGGGGCCAATTCTGCAACCACTCCAATATACGACCACAAGCTCTGCCGCCGCGCATTGACGCGGGCGGATCGTTCTATCAATGTTCCTGAAATTCCTGACGGAACATGGGGGACAAGATGGAACTGTTCTGGGCACCGCAAACACGCTCCATCATTGCGCTCTGGGCGCTGGAAGAGGCAGGCCTGCCCTATAGCCGGACGCTTGTGGACATCCGCAGCGGGCCGGAGCGCCCGGCAGACGTTCTCACCGTGAACCCCATGGGCAAGGTGCCCGCCCTGCGGGATGGCGAGGCCATGCTGGCGGAAACCACGGCCATCTGCGCCTACCTGGGCGACAAGCTCCTGAGTGACCGGAGACCGGGCAACGGGGCGCAGGAGAACGGACTGGCGCCCGCGCTGGATGATCCCGCACGCGGCCGATACCTGCACTGGCTGTTCTTCCGCGCGGGCTGCATCGAGGCCGCCTTCGGGCAGAAGCTGGGCGGCTGGGAGGTGGACCCCGTCTCTGCTGGCTGGGGCAGTTACGACAAAACCATGGACGTGATCGAGGCGGCGGTTTCGCCCGGCCCCTGGCTCCTGGGCGAACGCTTCACCATGGCGGACGTCGCCATGGGCAGCGGGCTCTGGTACGGCCTCCACCTCCTCAGGGTCATCGAAGGCTATCCGGCAGTAGAGGGCTATGTGGAGCGCTGCATGGCCCGTCCCGCCTTCCAGCGGGCAATGGAGATCAACGCCGCCGGGAGCTGAGGGGCATGGGGCATGGGGCCGGATAAACAGCGCCCGAACAATCAGCCCAGGAAATACAACCCAAGGGACAAGCAGCCCGAAGATAACGGGGATGCAGGGAGCGCAAGCCCCCTGCAATGAACGAATGCACCCTCAAGCAGGCAGAAGCGCTGCGTACCGGCAGGCCCTCCACCCGATGGGCAGGTTACTTCTTGCCCATCTCCACCATGTTGCTGATGCCCTGCGCCAGCTTCCTGGCCTCCTCCGTCTCGCCCTTCACCTCCACGTTCTTTTGCACGTGCGGCACGGCAAGGCCCTTCTGCACCGCCGGGCGCGCCGCAATGGCATCGATCCAGCGCTGAAGATTGGGCAGATCGTCGATATCAACGCCGGACCAGTTGTGGGTGCGGGCCCAGCAGAAGTTGGCGATGTCGGCGATGGAGTAGTCGCCAGCCAGATATTCGTTGTTGGCGAGGTGCGAATCGAGCACGCCGAGCAGACGACGAGTCTCGCCCTGATACCGGTCGATGGCAGGCTGAATCTTCTCGGGGAAGTAGCGGAAGAACACGTTGGCCTGCCCCATCATCGGGCCGATGCCGCCCATCTGGAACATCAGCCACTGAATGACACGGGAGCGGGCCTTGAAATCCGCGGGCAG
The DNA here is from genome assembly GCF_036515995.1 of Pedomonas sp. Taxonomy (NCBI): domain Bacteria; kingdom Pseudomonadati; phylum Pseudomonadota; class Alphaproteobacteria; order Sphingomonadales; family Pedomonadaceae; genus Pedomonas; species Pedomonas sp. Next base: position 11,080 of record NZ_DATBUP010000228.1, read on the forward strand.
CAGCGGACTGCCGGTCTTCTCGGCCAGATAGATCATGATCGCGCCCGACTCGAAGACGGCGAAGTCGTCATTGTCCGTATCGACGATCGCAGGAATGCGGCCGTTGGGATTGATGGCGAGGAACCAGGGCTGCTTCTGCTCCAGCTCGTTCAGCTTCAGAGCGTGAGTCTCGTAGGCCACGCCCATTTCCTCCAGCGTGACGGAGGCCTTGTAGCCGTTGGGGGTGGCGGCCGTGTAGAGGCGGATCATGAGCAAATCTCCCTGGCAAAAACAATGGGGAACGCGAGACTGCCTCATTGCCTGCATCCGGATTTTCTGCCAAGCCTCAGCGCGGAAAAGGTGCGGAACGGGTTTGGCAGGTTGACGCTTCGGCACGACTCGCCTATACGCCTCCCCTCATATTTCTCGCCGGGCTCGTGTCCGGTGTCGGCTATTGCAATTGAAGGACCTGATCATGTCGCGCGTTTGCGAACTGACCGGCAAGGGCACCATGGTGGGCAACAACGTGTCCCACGCCAACAACAAGACGAAGCGCCGCTTTCTGCCGAACCTGCAGAACGT
>NZ_DATBUP010000229.1:0-12131 GCF_036515995.1 Pedomonas sp.
TAGTCCGCCAGCGTCTGGCGCAGCGCCGGGATGCCGTTCTGGTGGGTATAAAATACATGCCCGTCGCGGATCGCCTGCGCCGCCGCCTCGCCGACGAACGGCGGCGTCGGCAGATCGCCCTCCCCGAACCACAGCGGCAGCACGTCGGTGGTATCGAAGGCCTGCTTGGCGATGTTGGCAATATTGTCGAGCGAGACCGCCGCCACATGCGGGGCAACGCCCGTCAGCGCAGTGCGCCGCTCCTCGTCCCTCTCAGTCATCCGAACCCTCCCCTTCGAATTCCCGCCGTGCATCTGCAAACCCCTGCCGCAGGAGACTGACGTCATCTCCCACAATCACCAGCCGGAAGCCTTGTCGCGCCCGTGCCTTTGCGGCTGACGGGCCATGGGTGAACAGGCCGCACGCCACCCCGGCCGCGGCGCACAGCTCGCGAATGCGCCCGATGGCTGCCTCGAGCCCGTCCCCCATATCGCCGAGGGACAGGCCAAGGTCGCCCGGCCCGATGAAGACCATGTCGACACCGGGCGTCGCGGCAATGGCGGCAGCATTCTCAAACCCTTCGCTTGTCTCCAGCATCACGCACACCGCCGTCTCTTCGCGGCAGCGCGAGACATACGCGCCCACCTCTCTCAAGGGCCGGATGCCGCCGCCGCTGCGCTGGCCCTTGGGGGGATAGTGGGCGGCGGCAACCGCCTGCGCTGCGTCCTCCGGCGTGTTGACGAGGGGCACGATCACCCCGCATGCGCCTGCGTCCAGCGCCTGACCGATAAGCTCCGGCCGGTTGCGCGCCACCCGCACCAGGGCGGCGCTGTCGCCCGTCAACCCCAGCGCCCATTCGAGCGAGCCCCGCTCCCACAGGCCGTGCTGCGCATCCAGGACAATCACATCCGGGCGGCACTCCGCCGCCAGTTCCACCACGACCGGAGTGCCGAGGTTCAGCCACAGGCCCGCGGTTGCCTCTCCGGCCCGCCATCTGGACACTAGACTTGCGCGCATTACCGCCCGTCCTTTCTGGCTGCTTCACGACACCAGCATATGATTTCAGATGAAACCATAAACCTAAAACAGTTCTAAACGGCTGAAAAATTTACCGCTTGGTACCGTCTTGCCGCTGAATTAGATTTACGGACTAGAATGTCCGACCGGGCAGCCGGGAAATGGGGCGGCACGTCTGATTGGCGGCAGGGGTACACCGCCACGCAGCATGCACTGCACCCGGATCGGATGGTCTCAGCAATGGGGGGGAACCATGGAAACCAATGCAGCATCTCCGGCGCCGTCATCCGGCCTGGTCGAACGGGTCAAGGGCATATTGCTCCAGCCGTCCAAGGAGTGGGACCGGATCGATACCGAATACACGTCCACTGCCCGGCTCTACAAAAACTATGTCATGCCGCTGGCGGCCATTCCCGTCCTTGCCGGGCTCATCGGCTCGCTCGTGTTCGGCCACTCCCTGTTCGGCATCAGCTATCGGCCGTCCTTCGGCACGGCGGTTGGCGCAGCCGTCGTGCAATATGTGCTGACCCTCGCCTCCGTTTTCGTGATCGCGCTGGTCATTGACGGGCTCGCCCCGGTTTTCCATGCTTCCCGCAATCGCGCCCAGGCCCTGAAGGTAGCCGCCTATTCGGCCACCGCCGCATGGGTGGCCGGCATATTCGAAATTATTCCGGCCATTTCCCTCCTGTCGATCCTCGGTTTTTACAGCCTTTATCTGCTCTATCTCGGCCTGCCGAAGCTGATGAAGGCCCCGCAGGACAAGGCGCTCTCCTACACCGCTGTGGTGATCGTCGCCTCGATTGCCGTGTTGATTCTCACCGGTGCTCTGGCGTCTTCCGTGACCGGACTTTTCGGGAGCGGGGGCGGTGTACTGTCTTCCAGTTCCGACGAGATCTCCGGCAGCATGAACGTGCCGGGCGTCGGCGCGGTTGATCTGGACAAGCTCAACGCGGCAGCCAGGCAAATGGAAGACGCCGCGCGCGACATGGAGAACGGCACCGGCAAGCAGCCCATTGATCCGGGCAAGCTTGCCGCGTTCCTCCCCTCCCGCCTTACAGGGCTGGAGCGCACCGGGGTGGAGTCCTCCGCTGGCGGTGTCGGCGACATCGGCGGCTCGCAGGCCAGCGCCACCTATGGCTCGGGCGATATGACCGCGTCGCTGGAAGTGACCGACCTTGCCGCCATGGGCGGCTTTGCCGCGATGGGCTCTGCCCTCAATATCCAGTCCAGCCACGAGACCGATACCGGCTACGAGCGCGTCAGCACCGCTGACGGGCGCATGGTCACCGAAAAGTGGGACAAGGCCAGCCGCAGCGGCTCCTACAATGTCATCGTCGGCAATCGCTTCGTCGTCGAGGCTGAGGGACAAGGCGTCGACATGGACGACCTCAAGGCCGCCGTCGCCAGTGTCAACCTGCGCGATCTGGAAAAGCTCGCCGGTCGCTGAGCCCGTACTGCAAACAATGAGAGGCCGGCCGCTCCAACCCGGGCGGCCAGCCTTCTCGTTCCGCCTGACGGCTCGAACCGGACACTTGAGGTTGCTACGTTATGATCAAGCAAGACTCGGGGATACGCGCATGATGACCCGTGTCGCATCGTGCAGCTGCGGGCAGCTCCGCCTGACATGCGAAGGCGAGCCTGCTCGCATCTCCGTGTGCCATTGCTTTGAATGCCAGAGACGCACCGGCAGCGTCTTTGGAACGCAGGCGCGCTTCTCGCTCAAGCAGGTGACGATCGAGGGGAGCGCCACGCAGTGGACGCGGCTCGGCGATAGTGGCCAGCCAACCGCCTTCAGTTCCTGCCCGGTATGCGCCTCGACGGTTTACTGGGAGCCCAATGGGTCACCAGGCTCCGTTGTTGTGGCGGTTGGCATGTTTGCTGACCCGAGCTTTCCACCGCCGCATGTCTCCGTCTATGAAGAACGCCAGCACGAATGGGCGCTGGCGGCAGGCCAATTGCCGCTCCAGCATGAATTTTAGCCGTCTTGCCGCGATCAGTTCGGCGCTTTCTCTCAGCAGAAGGGCGCGGCGTTGCCGTGCAACCCGCGCCCTCGAACAGAGATGATTAATTTATGAGGTGAGCGATCAGGGCAGAACCGGCTCGCCCTGGCTCACCGTTGCCTGCGGCTCGTTCTGCTTGCCCGCCGCTGCCGGGTTGATGAGTTCCTTGGCCAGACCGCTCAGCGCGTCATCTACGGCTTTGTCCTCCTCCATCAGGCGATGCAGGGTCTCGGCCTCGCTCATGCGGTCCATGGTCTTGGCATAGGTTGCCGCCGTGCCCAGTCCGGCAATTTGATGGTGGATCAGGCGCTGGAGCGACGCCACGATGCCCGCGTCACGCAGCGCTTCCGATCCGCTGACTTTGCGCATCTTCTCGGTCTCGTTGACCAGAGCCTCCATCGCGTCGTCTTCGTGGATTTCCGGGGACGCATCGCACCGCTCCAGAATGCTGGCGATCTGCTCCTGATGATGCTTGACCTGCATGCGGTAGCCAGACAGCTTCTGGCGGATGGCGCCATGTTCGACCACGTTTTCCAGCGACTGAAGCAGGTCTTCCATCTGGCCCTTGGCGTTGTGGAGTTCCTGCAGCTCGTTGATGTAGAGCGTCTGGAAATTATCGATGCTCGCCGTGCCTGACATGAACGGCTTGGCCAGCATGCGGAACATGTTGCTGTAGCCCTGACGCAGCGGCACGTTGTCGGTTATCGCCGCCTTCATCGGGCAGTAGCGCGTTGCGCCGCGCGCCAGCAGTGAGGCGCTGGCAAGGCCGAACAGGGTCCGCTTCATGAAACCGCCACGCTGGGCAGCGGCGCCTAGGGCCAGTCCGCCCAAAAGGGAGACCCAGCGCTCCGTGCCCGTTACATTCCGACGCGTATGATAGTGGGTGCCTGCAGCAGACCGGTTCGCCATGTTCTGAAAGCTCCTTTTATGACACGAGGGATTGGCCCCCGCCCAGTTGTCCTGCTCACTAAACACATGGCTGCCGTTGCCGTTCCGCTCTGCGACGGTCGGGCCGAGGGCCGGCCCCGGTGCGCTGCCCTTTACGGTCAGGCCTTTGCCGCTCCGTTCAGTTTCCGGCCCACCTCGGCCATGAGCTCGAACGAGCGCAGCCGCGCCCTGTGGTCGAAGATCTGGCCCGCAACGATCACTTCGTCGACACCGGTCTCCTCGATAAAGGTCCTCAAGCTCTCCTCCACCATGTCCGGCGTGCCAACTGCGGTGCAGGCCAGCATCTGCTCCACGCCGAACTTCTCCGCCGGGGTCCAGAACCCATCCATGCTGTCGCGCGGTGGGGGCAACGGGCCGGCCTGACCGCGCCGCAACAGCACGAATTGCTGCTGGGCCGAGGTGAACAGCCGCCGCGCCTCCGCCGCGCTGTCTGCCGCAAAGACATTATAGCCTGCCAGCACGTAGGGCCTGGGGCAGGTGGGAGACGGCTTGAACAGGGCCCGGTAGAGTTTCAGCGCCTCCATCAGGTGCGTCGGCGCGAAATGGGAGGCGAAGCCGAACGGCAAGCCAAGGTGCGCCGCCAGTTGCGCGCCGAACAGGCTGGAGCCCAGTATCCACATCGGCACGTTCAGCCCTTCGCCCGGCACCGCCCGCACCGCCTGGCCCGGCTCGGCGGTGCCGAAGTAGCGCTGAATCTCCATCACATCCTGCGGGTACCGATCAGCGCTGTTGCTAAAGTCGCGCCGCAACGCCCGCGCCGTTGCCTGATCCGTTCCGGGCGCGCGCCCCAGCGCCAGATCGATGCGCCCCGGATAGAGCGATTCAAGTGTGCCGAATTGCTCCGCCACCACCAGCGGCGCGTGGTTCGGCAGCATGATGCCGCCTGCACCCACCCGGATCGTGCTGGTCCCCTCCGCCACGAACCCGATCGCAACCGCCGTTGCTGAACTGGCGATGCCCGTCATGTTGTGGTGCTCCGCCAGCCAGAAGCGCTTGTACCCCCATGCCTCGGCATGACGGGCCAGATCGCGGCTGTTGCGCAACGCCTGTCCGGCATCGCTGCCCTGAACGATCGGTGCGAGATCGAGAACGGAAAAGACAGGCACAAAAACCCCTTAAGCGGCTGGATAAAGCAGTCGGGCGGCACCCCACGGCAGAGCTTCAATGTGAGAGCGCCCGCCCCATCGATCAAGCCGCCACACGCAACAGCGGGCGGTCTTGCCCGTTGTTCCCTGATCCACGACATCCAGCGGCAGGGAGAACTTCATCATGGCAGAGGACAGCAAGCCTTCAGGCAACAGGCCCGGCGTGGGCCTCACGACCCGTCAGGGTCACCCGGTTTACGACAACCAGAACACGCGCAGCGTCGGCCCGCGTGGCCCGCTTGTTCTCGAGGATTATCAGTTTCTGGAGAAGATTACCCACTTCGACCGCGAGCGTATCCCTGAGCGCGTGGTGCATGCGCGCGGGGCCGGAGCGCACGGCTGGTTCGTGCCGACCGGAAGGGCCGGCGACATCTCGATCGAAGAGTACAGCCGCGCCAAGGTGTTCCGCAAAGGCACCCGCACGCCGGTCTTCATCCGGTTTTCAACTGTAACGCACGGTGCGCACAGCCCGGAGACGCTGCGGGACCCGCGCGGCTTCGCCATCAAATTCTATACCGAAACCGGCAACTGGGATCTGGTGGGCAACAATCTGAAGGTGTTCTTCATCCGCGATCCCATCAAGTTTCCCGATCTCATTCATGCCTTCAAGCCGGACCCGGTCATCAACGTCCAGCATCCCAACCGGATTTTCGATTTCCTGAGCCTGACGCCGGAATCCACCCACATGGTCACGTGGCTGTTCAGCCCTTGGGGCATTCCGGCCAGCTACCGCGAGATGCAGGGCTCGGGCGTCAACACCTACAAGCTTGTCAACGCCCACGGGCAGACGGTGCTGTGCAAGTTCCACTTTCAGCCGAAGATGGGCGTGCGCAACCTCAATCAGGACGAGGCCAGCGGCCTGCAGGCCACCAACTGGAACCATGCGACGCAGGATCTCTACAATGCGATCCAGCGGGGCGAACATCCGGAGTGGGACATGTACATCCAGGTCATGAGCGACGATGACCACCCCGAGCTGGACTGGGACCCGCTGGATGCCACCAAGCTGTGGCCGGAGGACCAGTTCCCCATGCTGCACGTCGGTCATGTGGTGCTGGACCGCAACCCGGCGGATTATTTCAACGAGGTGGAGCAGGCATCCTTCGGGACCGGCGTGCTGGTGGACGGCATCGATTTCTCCGACGACAAGCTGCTGCTGGGACGCACCTTCGCCTATTCGGACACCCAGCGTTACCGGGTGGGACCGAATTATCTGCAGTTGCCCATCAACGCGCCCCGGTGCCCCTTCGCCACCAACCAGCGGGGCGGCCAGATGTCCTATGTGGTGGACGGGGCAGATCAGGGGACGGACCCTCACATCAACTACGAGCCCTCCAACCGCAACGGCCTGCGCCAGCAGGACCGGCTGGGGCCGCCGCCGCGCATATTCGTGGAAGGGCAGGTCGGGCGCCAGCCGCTCGAGCGGCCCTGCAACTTCAAGCAGCCCGGCGATCGCTGGCGCATGTTCTCGGATCTTGAGCGCAATGAACTGGTAAGCAATCTGGTCAACGCGCTCTCGCAGTGTGACGCCATCATCCAGGAACGGATGGTGAGCCACTTCACCCAGTCCGACCCGGACTACGGCCGCCGCGTTGCCGAAGGGCTGGGTATCAGCACCCCGTCTGCAGCGATGTCCGCCTCGTAACATCGCCAGCCCTTCCTGACGGGCCGGGTTTGACGGCGCAGGGATTTCGGTTCCTGCGCCGTAACTGTTTGCGCCCAGGCGGTCTGTGCTGAGGGAGCCTTGGCAATCTTTTGCGAATAACTCTCATTTGTACTACCAGTCCCGCTCGGGAATCTTTATAGAGGCGATATGGCTGATTCGATTGCCCCAGATAACACCAGAAACCGGAACCGCCGGGGCTTCTGGCTGCGCCATATCCAGCGCTGGCACTGGATCAGCTCTGGGCTTTGCCTTGTCGGCATGCTGGTTTTCGCCTTCACCGGCATCACCCTGAACCATGCAACGCAGATCGAGGGAACCCCGCAGGTGACCGAGCAGGAAGCCGTCCTGCCCACGCCGCTGCTCCAGGGCCTGCAAACCGGGGCCGATGAGGGAGAGGCTCCCCTGCCCGCTCCCCTGCGAGACTGGCTGAGCGAGGAACTCGACCTCTGGGTCGGCGATCGCACCGCCGAATGGTCCGAAGAGGAGATCTACGTCTCCCTTCCCCGGCCGGGAGGGGACGCCTGGCTGACCGTTGACCGGGAGACCGGCGACGTTGTCTACGAGCAGACCGATCGCGGCTGGATCGCCTACCTCAATGACCTGCACAAAGGCCGCAACACCAGCACGGCCTGGAGCTGGTTCATCGACATCTTCGCCGCCGCTTGCGTCATTTTCTCCCTGACCGGCCTGCTGCTGCTCCAGCTTTACGCGGGCAACCGTCCCTCCACCTGGCCGGTGGTCGGCCTCGGGCTCGTCATTCCGGTCATTCTCGCCATTTTGATGATCCACTGAAAAGAGGCATCGCCATGAAGTCCCTCAAACCCCTCTGGCTCACCGGCCCGGCCGTCCTTGCCGGCATGTCGGTTGCTCCGGCCCATGCGGCCGGCATGTCCGTTTCGGTGGAAATTCCGCGCATTAACGTCAGCGAATATCACCGCCCGTATGTGGCGATGTGGATCGAGGGCGGCAGCCTTGCCAAGCCGCTCGATCTCGCCGTCTGGTACGACGTGAAGATGGCGGACAACGGCGGCACCAAGTGGCTCTCCGACATGCGCCTGTGGTGGCGCAAGAGCGGCCGCAATCTCACCATGCCGGTCGATGGCGTCAGCGGTGCCACCAAGGCCCCCGGCACCCATGACGTCAGCTTCACTGAAGGCAAGAAGCCGCTCAACAGCCTGCCTGCAGGCCAATACGAATTCGTCATCGAGGCCGCGCGCGAACTGGGCGGCCGCGAGTTTTTGCGCATTCCCTTCCAGTGGCCGCCCAAGGGCGGAGAAAACCTGTCCGCCAAGGGCAGCTCCGAACTCGGCGCGGTCAAACTCACTTTGAAGAAATAAGGAGACACGCATGTCCAACCGCTTCAAGAATCTCGCGACCGGCCTTGCCGCGGTTGCCGTCCTGTCGATGGCGTCCGTCTCCGCCAGCGCCCACCGCGCCTGGATTCTGCCCTCCGCCACCAACGTCTCGGGCAACGACATGTGGGTGACGGTTGACGCTGCTGTCTCGAACAACCTGTTCAACGCCGACCATGTGCCGATGCAGCTGCGCGCCCTCAAGGTCGCCGCGCCCGATGGTTCGGCCGTCGAGCCCCAGAACGGCAATACCGGCCGCTACCGCACCACGCTCGACGTGAAGCTGGACAAGCCGGGCACCTACAAGATCTACTCCGAAGGCCACTCCGCGACCGCCACTTACAAGGTGGGCGGCGAGACCAAGCGCCTGCGCGGCCCGGTCGAGCGGCTGAAGGAAATTCCAGCGAACGCAACCGACGTGAAGATCACCGAGGTCGTCAGCCGCAACGAAACCTTCGTCAGCAACGGCAACCTGACCAAGGACGTCTTCAAGACCACCGGCAAGGGCCTTGAGCTGGAGCCCGTCACCCATCCGAACGATCTGGTCGAGGGCGAAGCCGCCACCTTCCGCTTCCTTCTGGACGGCAAGCCCGCCGCAAACCTGAAGGTCGTCGCCGTGCCCGGCGGCACCCGCTATCGCAATCAGGCCATCGAAATCACCGGCCAGACCAACGCTAACGGCGAGGTGTCCCTCACCTATCCGACGCCTGGCATGTACTGGCTGGAAGTCGAGACGTCCGACGACAAGACGTCCGTGCCGCAGGCCAGTGCCCGCCGCGCCGCCTATGTCATGACCGTTGAAGTCATGCCGCAGTAACGGGTCGGGCGGGCGCGTCTTTTTCAGATGGCGCCCGCCAACTCTCCTCACTCGATGCGCATTCTCGTTCCCCCCGCCCTGTCGCCCCTCGCCATCGCCGGCCGGGAGCCGGACGCTCCGGTGGAAAGCCTCAGCGGGCACACCATGGGAACGAGCTGGTCCGCCCGCCTGGTGGCGCCGCCCGCGCTCGGCCTCTCCCTTCCAGACATTGAAGCGGCCATCCAGTACCGGCTGGACGAAGTCATCGCCCAGATGAGCCACTGGGAGGAACACTCCCTCCTCTGCCGCTACAACACGGCCGCCCCCGGCTCGTGGCATGAGCTGCCCACGCCCTTCCGCACCGTTTTGAAATGTGCCCGCCAGATCGCGGAGCAGACATCAGGCGCATTTGACCCGACCATCGGCGCGCTCGTTGATCTCTGGGGATTTGGGCCCGCCCCTGCCCGCAGCGAACCTCCTGCGCAGACCGAAATTGACGCGGCGCTGGCCTCAGGCGGCTGGCAGAAACTGGAATTCGATATTTCCGGCCGCAGCATTTTGCAGCCCGGCGGACTGCGCCTCGATTTTTCCGGCATCGCCAAGGGCTTTGCCGTCGATCATGTGGCGGATGCCCTGCAACACCTCGGCCTGCGCCATTTCCTTGTGGAGATCGGCGGGGAGCTGCGCGGCGAAGGCGTAAAGCCTGACGCTTCGCCGTGGTGGGTGGCCATCGAGCGCCCCGCTTACTTTTCGCGCATCTCTTCAAATACGCCCGGCGGCCTCACTGAAACCCGTGTCGCGCTCTACGGCCTGTCCATTGCCACCTCCGGTGATTACCGCCGCTGGTTTGAAAGCAATGGGCGGCATTTCTCCCACACGCTTGACCCGCGTACCGGCTGGCCCATCGACAACGGCGTGATCTCGGCCACCGTGCTGCACCCCTCCTGCATGCTGGCGGATGCCTGGGCCACCGCCCTGACCGTTCTTGGGGCGGATGCCGCCCTCGCCGCTGCGGATAAGCACAAAATCGCCGCCTACCTGATCCGGCGAACCGGCGATGGTGTTGAGGAGCTCCTCTCGCCCGCCCTTCGCGAAATGTTGGATTAAATCATGTCTCCCGAGTTGCGCCTTGCGTATGCCTTTGCCGTTGCCCTGCTCTACGGGCTGTTCTGCCTGTGGATCGCCCGCCGCCACAAAATGCGCAAACAGCAGGGCGTCAGCCTGCAGAACGGGAGTGAGGACGCTTCCCTGCTGGTGGCCTATGCCAGCCAGAGCGGCTTTGCCGAATATCTGGCCGGGCGCACGGCCGAGAGCCTGAGCGCCGCCGGTCGCACCGTCACGCTGCTGCCGCTGGAACAGGTGCACGCAGACACCCTGGCAACGTTCGAGCGCGCGCTGTTCATCGTCAGCACCACCGGCGAAGGCGATGCGCCGACCCACGCCTTCCGCTTCGTCTCCAAGGTGATGAGCGCGTCCGCTGACTTTTCGCGCCTCCGCTATGGCGTGCTGGCGCTGGGGGATCGCAGCTACGCGAATTTCTGCGCCTTCGGCCGTCAGCTGGATGACTGGCTGCGCGCAGCCAAGGCCACGCCCTTGTTCGAGCGGATTGAGGTGGACAACGGCGCGGACGCCAGCATTGCCGCGTGGAAGGAACAGCTGACGCGTCTTGGCGCCTCCGAAAATGTTGCAATCTCCGATGGCCCGCAATTCGCGCCGTGGGTGCTGGCCGAGCGCACGCTCCTCAACCCCGGCAGCATCGGCGGCCCGGCCTATCTGGTGCGCCTGCGCGCGTCTTCGCCTGACTTGGCATGGGAAGCTGGCGACATCGCCGAAATCGAGCTGCCCGGCCATGCGCCCGAGGCGTCCGGCCATCCGCCGCACCGCAGCTATTCCATCGCCTCCCTGCCGGCAGACGGCATGCTCGATCTCATCGTCCGGCAGGTGCGCCATGAAGAAGGCCAGCTTGGCGCAGGCTCGGGCTGGCTCACCCATCATGCGCCCGTGGGCGGCACCGTTCCCCTGCGCATCCGCCGCAACAGCAGCTTCCACCCGCAGGAGGCCCTGCGCCCGCTCATCCTCATCGGCAACGGCACCGGGCTTGCGGGCCTGCGCGCCCATCTGAAAGCACAGGCCGCCTCTGGCGAGGCCCGGAACTGGCTGATCTTCGGCGAGCGCAACCGCGCGCATGATTTCTTCCTGCGGGAGGAGCTGGAAGCGTGGCAGGCCAGCGGCGTGCTTGAGCGGCTGGACCTTGCATTTTCCCGCGATCAGGAGGCGCGCGTCTATGTGCAGCACCGCCTGCTCGAGGCCCGGGACAGCGTTGCCGAATGGGTCAGCCGGGGCGCGGCCATTTATGTCTGCGGCAGCGCCGAAGGCATGGCCGGAGACGTTCACGCCGCGCTTGCCGACATTTTGGGCGATGCCCAGCTCGCCCAACTGACCGAAGACGGCCTTTATCGCCGGGACGTGTACTGAAGCTTCGGCCAGATCCGCCTCGTCGCTTCATTTGCCGCCCCATCTTGCGGATCCCATGGCTTTGCCCGTAAGGGAGCCCCAAGGAATGGGCGTGCGCGGCAGCCGAATTGCCGCCGTTTCTGCCCAAGGGGAAGGATCTTCAGGCCGTGACACGCAAAGGACAGGTGCGCCAGGCATTCGGCCTTGCTGCTGCGACCTATGACCAGCATGCCGCGGTTCAGCGCCAGGTGGCCCGGCATCTGGCCGAGAAAGTCCTGTCCCAGCCCTTACCGCCTGCGCCCCGCGTTCTGGAGCTCGGCTGCGGCACCGGCTTCGTTCACGCCGCTCTCCAGCCCCGGCTTGCCTATGGTGAGTGGATATTCTCCGACCTCTCGCCCGACATGATCTTTACAGCGCAGGGGCGCTTCGGCCATCTGCCCAACACCCGCTTCGTGGTGATGGACGGCGAGCAACCCTGCTTTGCGCACAATTCCCGGTCTGGTCCTGGCGGTTTTGACCTCATCGTCTCCAGCCTGTCCTTCCAGTGGTTCGAGCGGCTGGCCGAAAGCGTTGAGGCGCTGCGCCGCCTGCTTGCCCCCGCCGGCACCCTCGCCTTCAGCACCATGGCGATCGACAGCTTTCACGAGTGGCGGGCGGCGCACGCCGAACTGGGGCTTGAGGCCGCAACGCCTGATTACCCTTCACCCGTCCGCCTTCAGGCGCTCTGGCCCGAGGCCGAAGTGCATGATGAGCACATCACCCAAGGCTTCGGTT
>NZ_DATBUP010000230.1:0-9255 GCF_036515995.1 Pedomonas sp.
GGCCCAAGGGCCGCAATTACGAATACAAGCTGGAAGTGTCCTTCGAGGAAGCGGCGCGGCTGGAGCCGCAGCGCCTCACCCTGCGCACCGGCAAGACCCTTCAGGTCAAGCTTCCCGCCGGTTTCGAGGAGGGCCAGCAGATTCGCCTGGCAGGTCAGGGCGACCCCGGCCCGGGCGGCGCGGGTGATGCCATTGTGACGCTGCACGTGACGCCCCATGCCTGGTTCAAGCGGGAGGGGGACAACGTTCTGCTGGACCTGCCCCTGAGGCTGGACGAAGCCGTTCTGGGCGCAAAGCTCAAGGCTCCCACGGTCGATGGCGCGGTCATGCTGAGCGTGCCGCCGGGCTCCACCTCGGGCAAGTTGCTGCGCCTGCGTGGCAAGGGTTTCACCCGCAAGGACGGCACCCGCGGCGATCAGCTTGTTCGGCTGATGGTCGACATCGGTGAGCCGGATGACGAACTCAGGCGTTTTGCAGAGAAGTGGGCGGCTGGGAAAGGCCACAACCCGCGGAGTTCCTGGGGCTTGTCGTAAGCCCGCTTCTTTGCATACAGCGATTTATGGCACGATTGCGTATTCTGTGGTCCCGTTTTCTGGATACCCCGTTTGGTCGGGTCATCAAGCAGACCGTCAAGGGCTTCTTCGATGACAACGGCGGCATTCTCGCCGGCAATCTGGCCTACATGTCGCTGCTGACGCTATTTCCATTCTTTATCTTCTGCGTCAGCCTGGCCGGTTTCTTCGGACGCACGGATGAGGGCCTGGAAGCGGTCCAGACCCTCATGCGGTCCGTCCCGTCCCAGGTGGCGGATGTGCTGGTTGCGCCCATCAACCAGGTGCTGGCGGGATCGGCAAAGCGCGGCCTGCTCACCTTCGGTGCGATCGTCACGATCTGGACCGCAGCCAACTTCATCGAGACGGTGCGCGTCATCGTGCTCGTGGCCTACGACCAGATGTCCGAGCGCTCCATGTGGTTTCAGCGTCTCCAATCCACGCTGCTGGTCATCGCCTCGGCCCTCGTGCTGTTCTCATCGATGATCGTACAGTTCATCCTGAACGCGGCCCAGAAGGTGCTGCAGGCCTACCTGCCCTGGTTCACCGGCATCATCGACTTCATGAAAATCATCGCCACCGGTGTTGCGCCTGCCATTCTGGTGCTTGGCCTCTACGGCATCTTCCGCGCGCTGACGCCAAAGGAAGCGCTGCCGGTACGCCACTGGCCCGGCGCGTTGCTCACGGCTGTGATCTGGATCGCGGCAACACAGCTCCTGCCTGTCGCCCTGACTGTGATGGGGTCTTACAACGTTACCTACGGCAGCCTCGCCGGTATCATTATAACCCTGCTGTTTTTCTACGTTTTGGGCATTGGACTGGTTCTGGGCGCCCAACTGAACGCCGCATTGCGTTCGGAACGGCTCCGTCTGGCTGAAACGGTGAGTTGACCGCCGCTTGCTCGCCATGCCATTGACGGGCAAACATCCGGAACAAACACACGGAGACAAGTACAATGACAGGTCTGATGGCAGGTAAGCGTGGCCTGATCATGGGCGTTGCCAATGATCGATCCCTGGCCTGGGGCATTACGAAAGCTCTGGCCGAGCAGGGTGCCGAGCTGGCGTTCAGCTATCAGGGCGAAGCTCTGGAGCGCCGCGTGCGCCCTCTGGCGGAATCGGTCGGCTCCGACTTCCTGATCTCCTGCGACGTATCGGACATGGCCTCCATCGATGCCGCCTTCGACGCGGTCAAGGAGCGCTGGGGCACGCTGGACTTCGTCGTCCACGCCATCGGCTATTCCAACAAGGATGAGCTGCGCGGCCGGTTTGTCGACACCACCCTCGACAACTTCCTGATGACCATGAACATCAGCGTCTATTCCTTCACGGCCGTTGCGAAGCGGGCGGAAGAGTTGATGCCGAACGGCGGCTCGCTCCTCACCCTCACCTACTATGGTGCCGAGAAGGTCGTGCCGCACTACAACGTCATGGGCGTTGCCAAGTCCGCGCTGGAGACCAGCGTGAAATACCTGGCCATGGACATGGGCCCGCGGAAGATCCGCGTGAACGCCATTTCCGCCGGCCCGATCAAGACGCTGGCTGCCTCCGGCATCGGCGACTTCCGCTACATTCTGAAGTGGAACGAGCTGAACTCGCCGCTGCGCCGCAACGTCACCATTGAGGACGTGGGCGGAGCCGGCCTGTACCTGCTCTCCGATCTCGCCTCGGGCGTGACCGGCGAGATCCATCACGTTGACTCCGGCTACAACGTCATCGGCATGAAGGCCGAGGATGCGCCGGATATCGCCCTTTCCTAAGGGCCTGTCCTGAGCCGCTCTTCCGAGGGCTGGCAGTTTTAACGGATGGAAGATCAGGCATGAGTTGGAACAGCTTCGGTCGCGTATTTCGCTTCACCACCTGGGGCGAAAGCCACGGTCCTGCCCTGGGCGTCGTCGTTGACGGCTGCCCCCCGGGCCTGCCGCTGACCGAAGCTGACATCCAGCCCTATCTGGACATGCGCCGCCCCGGCCAGAACCGCTTCACCACCCAGCGGCAGGAGCCGGATCAGGTCCGCATTCTCTCCGGCGTGTTCGAGGGCAAGACCACCGGCACGCCGATCAGTCTGATGATCGAGAACGTGGACCAGCGCTCGAAGGACTATGGCAACATCGCCGAGGCCTACCGCCCCGGCCATGCGGACTGGGCCTACGACACCAAGTACGGCTTCCGCGATTATCGCGGCGGCGGCCGTTCTTCCGCCCGCGAGACGGCAGCCCGCGTCGCCGCCGGGGGCGTCGCCCGCAAGGCCCTGCCCGAGAGCGTGCGCATCCGTGGCTATCTGGTGGAGCTGGGCGGCGATGCTATTGACCGCGCCAACTTCAGTGACGCCGCGATTGATGAAAACCCATTCTTCTGCCCTGACCCCGAGGCCGCCAAGCGCTGGGAAGCTCTGGTGGATTCGGCGCGCAAGTCCGGCTCCTCGCTCGGCGCGGTGGTCGAGGTAGCGGCCTATGGCGTGCCTGCTGGTCTCGGCGCACCGATTTACGCCAAGCTCGATTCCGACCTTGCTTGCGCCATGATGACCATCAACGCGGTCAAGGGCGTTGAAATCGGAGACGGCTTCGCTGCTGCCCGCCTGCGCGGCGAGGAGAACGCCGACGCCATGCGCCTGGGCGCTGACGGCAAGCCGGAGTTCCTCGCCAACCATGCAGGCGGCATTCTGGGCGGCATTTCCACCGGCCAGGACGTGGTCGTGCGAATAGCGATCAAGCCCACCTCCTCCATCCTGACGCCGGTGCCCACCATCACCCGCAGCGGCACCGAGACCGAGGTTGTCACCAAGGGCCGCCACGACCCCTGCGTCGGCATCCGTGCCGCGCCGGTGGCCGAGGCCATGATGGCTCTGGTGCTGGCTGACCACCTGCTGCTCGATCGCGCCCAGTGCGGGGTGACGCGCAGCTAAGCGCGCTCCCCCTCGCTGGCCTATCCATTTGCCGCAGCTTTACGGCGGGCAGCGGTGCGCATCCTTGCCCAAACCGGCCGGCGCTGCCACATTCCATGCCATGTCGAATACAGCAGTTCCCATCCGTCCCGCCGCCACGCTCCTCATCATCCGCAATACCCCCGAAGGCCTTCAGGTCTTCATGGTCTTGCGGAACCGTGCCGTCTCCTTCGCCTCTGGCGCGCTGGTGTTTCCCGGCGGCAAGGTTGATCAGCAGGACCGTGATCTGATCGGCAGTGATCTGACGGAAGGCTTTGCCGCGCTGGACCCGTTCGAGGCCTCCTGCCGCATCGCCGCCCTGCGTGAAGCATACGAGGAGGCCGGCATTTTGCTCGCCCACCGGGCGGACGGCAGCCGCATCTCGGGCGAGATCCTCGCCACGTACGAGGCGGAGCGGGCCCGCATTGCCAACTGCGACCTGCCGTTTGCGGACTTCCTGCGCACGCACAGCCTGAAATTGTCGGCGGACGGCGTGGCCCCGGTCGCGCGCTGGATCACGCCGGAAGGTTCGCCCCGGCGTTTCGACACCATGTTCTATCTGGCCCCCGCCCCGGCGGACCAGACGGCCAAGCACGATGGCGGAGAGTCTGTGGAATCCCTATGGGTCAGTCCGCAGCAGGCGCTGGACGAAGGCGAAGCGGGCAAATGGTTCATCATCGTCCCCACCCAGTTCACGCTGGAGTGGCTTGCCCAGTTCCGCACCGTTGAGGAAGCAATGGCGGCGACGCGCAACCGTGCGATTCCGCCGATTCACGGCTCCATCGAGGTAAGAGACGGAATTGAGATGTTCTGTATTCCCGACGAAGCCTGTTATCCGCGCTCCTTCATTCCTACATCGGAAATCAAGCGCGGGTTCTGAGGTCGAGTATCGTTCCGTTGACGCCTGATTCCGTCTTCCGTCAACGGTCGGACGCCGGCCACAGAGCACCGCACGACTGCCCCGCTTATAGCCCCGCTTCGCTTGACTTTTGGCACGCGCCACTGTTGTGGAAAGAGCCGTTTCTCCAAGGCTCCCCCGTGTCGCCTCTCTTCAGGCGCTGGGTTGATGCCCTGCGGCAATCCCCCCCAACGGGACTAGATTGGGACTATGCGTCTAGCCTCTTGAGTTAGACGAACAAATATGGAACAAGCGCACTCATGTTGACCCATATTTCGATCCGTGGCGCACGCGAGCACAACCTCAAGTCCGTCGATGTTGATATCCCGCGCGACAAGCTGGTGGTCATCACCGGCCTGTCCGGGTCCGGCAAATCATCCCTGGCGTTTGATACCATCTACGCCGAGGGCCAGCGCCGCTACGTGGAGTCCCTCTCCGCCTACGCCCGCCAGTTCCTCGACATGATGCAGAAGCCGGATGTGGACCACATCGAAGGTCTGTCTCCTGCCATCTCCATCGAGCAGAAGACCACCTCGAAGAATCCGCGCTCCACGGTCGGTACCGTCACGGAAATCTACGACTACATGCGCCTGCTCTGGGCGCGTGTGGGTGTGCCCTATTCGCCTGCCACCGGCCTGCCCATTGAGGCGCAGACAGTCAGCCAGATGGTTGACCGCATTATGGCGCTGCCGGAAGGCACCCGCTTCTACCTGCTGGCTCCCATCGTGCGGGGCCGCAAGGGCGAGTACCGCAAGGAAATGCAGGAGCTGCGCAAGCAGGGCTTCCAGCGCCTCAAGGTAGACGGCGAATTCTACGACATCGACGATGTTCCGGCGCTCGACAAGAAGTTCAAGCACGACATCGATGTGGTCGTCGATCGCATCGTGGTGAAGGAAGGCATCTCCACTCGCCTTGCCGATTCTCTGGAGACGGCCCTCAAGCTGGCGGATGGTCTCGCCATTGCCGAAATGGCCAGCAAGTCAGATGAAAACGACACGCCGGAGCGTATCGTTTTCTCCGAGAAGTTCGCCTGCCCGGAGTCCGGTTTCACCATCGCCGAGATCGAGCCCCGGCTGTTCTCGTTCAACAACCCGCACGGCGCCTGCCCGACGTGTGACGGTCTGGGCGAGAAGCTGTACTTCGATGCGGAACTGGCCGTTCCCAACAGCGAGCTGACCATCGCTGGCGGTGCCATTCTGCCGTGGGCGAAGTCCAACCCGCCCTCACCCTACTACATGCAGGTTCTGGAAAGCCTGGCGGATCACTTCGGGTTCTCGATGAACAAGCCGTGGCATGACCTGCCGAAGAAGATCCAGGACATCATTCTATACGGCACCCGGGGCGAAGCCGTGCCGCTGGTGTTCGTGGACGGCCGCAAGCGCTATCAGGTCAACAAGCCGTTCGAAGGCGTACTGAACAATCTCGAACGCCGCTGGCGCGACACCGACTCCCAGTGGATGCGCGATGAACTGTCCCGCTTCCAGGCCTCGGCCCCGTGTGAGGCGTGCAACGGCGCGCGCCTGAAGCCGGAGGCGCTGGCAGTCAAGGTCGGCGGCAGGACCATCTCGCAGGTCACGGAAATGTCCGTGGCCGAAGCTGTGGGCTGGTTTGCTGAACTGCAGGCCCAGCTCAGCCCCAAGCATGCGGCCATTGCCGAGAAGGTGCTGAAGGAAATCGGAGATCGTCTCGGCTTCCTCAACAACGTCGGCCTGGATTATCTCAACCTCTCCCGCTCGTCCGGCACCCTGTCCGGCGGCGAGAGCCAGCGCATCCGCCTTGCTAGCCAGATCGGCTCGGGCCTGACCGGCGTGCTCTATGTGTTGGACGAGCCCTCCATCGGCCTGCACCAGCGCGATAACGACCGGCTGCTGGAGACCCTGAAGCGTCTGCGCGACCTCGGCAACACCGTGCTAGTGGTCGAGCACGATGAAGACGCCATTCGCACAGCCGATCACGTGATCGACATGGGCCCCGGTGCGGGCGTGCATGGTGGTGCCATCATCGCCGAAGGCACGCCGCAGGACATCATGACGTCCGAGAACAGCCTGACCGGCGCATACCTCTCTGGCCGCCGCATGGTGCCGGTGCCGGAGCAACGTCGTCCTGGCACGGGCAATTTCGTCACGATCAGCGGCGCACGAGCCAACAACCTGAAGAACGTCACGGCCTCCATTCCGCTGGGCACGCTGACCTGCATCACCGGCGTGTCCGGTTCGGGCAAGTCAACACTCACGCTCGACACGCTGTTCAATGCTGCCACCCGCAAGCTGAACGGCAGCCGTGTCATTCCAGGCGCACACGATGCACTGGAAGGGCTTGAGCATCTGGACAAGGTCATCGACATCGACCAGTCCCCCATCGGCCGGACGCCGCGCTCCAACCCGGCAACCTATACCGGCGCGTTCACGCCCATCCGCGAATGGTTTGCCGGGCTGCCGGAATCGCAGGCGCGTGGCTACAAGGCGGGTCGCTTCTCCTTCAACGTGAAGGGCGGCCGCTGCGAGGCCTGTCAGGGCGATGGCGTGCTCAAGATCGAGATGCACTTCCTGCCGGATGTGTATGTCACGTGCGACACCTGCAACGGCCATCGCTACAATCGCGAAACCCTTGAGATCAAATTCAAGGGCAAGTCGATTGCGGACGTGCTCGAAATGACCGTGGAAGACGGCGTGGAGTTTTTCTCCGCCGTGCCGCCGATCCGTGACAAGATGGCCATGCTGAAGGAAGTCGGCCTCGGCTACGTCAAGATCGGTCAGCAGGCCACCACCCTGTCAGGCGGCGAGGCCCAGCGCGTCAAGCTGGCCAAGGAACTGTCGCGCCGCGCCACGGGCAACACGCTTTACATCCTTGATGAGCCGACCACCGGTCTGCACTTCGAGGACGTGCGCAAGCTGCTGGAAGTGTTGCACGCACTCGTCGAGCAGGGCAACACGGTGGTCGTCATCGAGCACAATCTGGAGGTGATCAAAACTGCTGACTGGATTGTGGACCTCGGCCCTGAAGGCGGCTCGCGCGGCGGTGAGATCGTCGCCACCGGCACGCCGGAAGACGTTGCTGCCAACCCGCGCAGCTACACCGGTCACTACCTGAAGCCGTTGCTCAAGCCGCAGGCAGTCATCACGGCGTCACAGCCAAAACTCAAGCCTGCTGCCACTAAGACCAAGAAAGCGGCGAACAACGACATGGTTGAAAGCGCCGAGCCGGCTCCGCGCCGCAAACCCGGCCGGCCGCGCAAGGCCGCTGGTTAATCAATCCGGCCACTGAAACGATGAGGGGAGCCTTGCCGGCTCCCCTTTTCTTTTCCGCCCACTTATTTACGCCCATTGCCAATACCATGCTCCAGATCGGTCGCGGACGACGAAAGCACCGGCGAGGTGGCAGCGAAGTCGTACTGCACCTTGATCTCTTCCGGCGGAGCTTCGCGGATCCGCATGCGCCAGACGACATAGCCGATCAGCGCGGCCTGAACGATGGCATTGAACCAATACAGCCCCTGCCCGCCCATCAGGTCGATGAAACCGGCGGACAGCGGAGCGCCGATCGCCGAGCCCGCCGCATTGACCATCAACAGCGCGGATGAGGCTTCGACGATGTCATCCTTCGGCGTGAAGTCGAACACGTGCGCCGCCGCGACCGCGTAGGCTGGCAGCGTCACTGCGCCGAAGAAGAAGGCCGCCCAATGAGCATACTGCGTTCCCAGCATCTGGATGACGAAGAAGCCGATGATGGCTGACAGGACGCAGATGGAAACAAGCAGGACGCGTCGATCCATCCGATCGGAGATCTTGCCAAGCGGTGCCTGTGCCAGCGCGCCGCCAATGACCGCCGCGCTCATGAACCATGCCGCATACCCAATGTCACCGCCTCCCGCGCCGCGGGCCACCACCGGCGTCATCGTCCAGAACGCACCATGGGCCATGCCGATGAGGAAGCAGCCGACGAACCCGGCTGGCGACAGCTTGAACAGATATCGGGGGCGGAACCGCACCTCCACAACTGGCGCGGGCTGTGCTGAGCGCGTCAACGCGACAGGAACCGCCGCAAAAGATACCAGAATGGAGGAGATTGCCAGCGCCTCGAAGCGGGACGGCTCGAAGCCAGTGGCGATCATTTGGCCGATGGTCATCACTGTCAGGTTGATGCCTACATACGTAGACATGACCACGCCCCGGTTGGTGTTGTCTGCATAATCATGCAGCCAGCTTTCCAGCACCAGGGATATGCCGGCAAAGCACAAACCGGTGAGGAAACGGCACAGGATCCAGATGAGCGGATCCCGCACGATCGCATGAAGCAGCACCACCGCCGAGGCGACAGCCACTAGGGCAGCAAAGGTGCGGATATGTCCTGCGGTTCGGATGATACGGGGATCGAACAGGCATCCTACCACGAAGCCGGCGAAGTAACCGGTACCCAGCAAGCCGATGGTGATGTTCGAGAAGTCGAGAATCTCGGCCCGGATGGGAAGCGCCAGCACTTGCACGCCGCTACCCATGATGAGAAAGGCCGTTGCCATCAGCAGCGCCGAGATCGGGAGAATGACCGCCCGATACCCCGTCTGTCCCTGCCGTTCCGCCATCAGACGCCTCCTTGCAACCTACGCTGTGGTTCACATCTGAAGGTTGAAACACCGCGAAGCTGCCAGGGGTCCATGCCTCAATAGCCAAGGCGAGATCTTGTATGGGTTTTTCGCACCGACCTAGCGCATTCAGCTCGGGAAATACACGTGCACAGCAAAACGGGACAGCTGCAGGCAAGAGCTTTTCACTCCTGCAGCTATCCCGATTTAGTCAGTCATCTGGTCAGTCTGACGTCAGACTGCAGGGCGCATGGGCGGCTCATGCGATTGTTCTTCACCGAGACGCTGATCCCGCTGCCAATAAT